>NZ_JBOHGB010000155.1:0-15879 GCF_050699935.1 Actinophytocola sp. | reverse complement strand
GTGCTCCCGCGCGGCGCGGCACCGAGCGCTCGAACGGCCGGTCCCGTTCGGCGGCGGCGCGGCGTGCCTACGCGCGCCGGGCGCACCGCGAGGGCCGACCGGCCGACCGGGTCGAGCTAGACGAGGACCACGCCGCCGGCCGGGCGTCGTTCGTCATCCTGATCATCGCCCTGCTGGCGGTCGGCGTGGCGGCCACGCTGTGGCTGTCCACCCAGGCGATCGCCGACTCCTACCGGCTGGAGGACGCCAAGCAGACGGCCGACCAGCTCGCCGAGCGGGCCGATCAACTGCAGCGCGACGTGACCAAGGCGGAGTCGGCGTCCGCACTCGCCGAGCGCGCGAAGGCGATGGGCATGGTCCCGGCCGGCGATCCCGCACGCCTGGTGGTGCGGCCGGACGGCCGCGTGGTCGTGGTGGGCGAGCCGACCCGTGCCGAGAAGCCGAAGCCGCCGGCCTCGCAGACCCGCCGGCCGGCCACGCCGCCGCCCGGTCAGCCGGGTGACACCCGGCCAGGCGGCCGGCAGCCGGGCGACCAGGCCGATGGCCAGCAGCCGGGCGGGCAGGAGGAGGCACCGCGCCGCCAGGCCGCGAACACACCGGGGGCCGGCTGATGCCGCCACCCTCGGGCCAGCCCCCGCACGGCCCCCGGCCGAAACGAGGCTGGCCGGCCGTACCGGACCGCCGCGAGACCCTCGGCTCACCACGGGCCGGGGGTCCGTCCACCGGCGCCGCCGGCACCGGCGAGCCCGGCAGGTCCGGCAAGCCGGGCAGGTCCGACGGGCTGGGCATGGCGGGCAGGCCGGATGGGGTCGGTAGGTCTGGCACGTCTGGTGGGATCGGCAAGTCCGGTGGGGTCGGTAGGTCTGGCAAGTCCGGTGGGATCGGCAAGTCCGGTGGGGTCGGCGGGACTGGCAAGTCCGGTGGGATCGGCAAGTCCGGTGGGGTCGGTAGGACTGGCAAGTCCGGTGGGGTCGGCGGGTCTGGCTCCGCTGCCGGCCGGGCCGATGGCGGGACGGGCCGGCAGGGCGCGCCGGGCAGCGCCACGCGAGGCAGCGGACCGGCGGCTGCCCGGCGAGGTGGCACGTCGAGCGGTTCGGCGCGTGGTGACGGGTCGGTGGGGCGTGCCGGGGGTGGTGCGCGGGGTCTGTTCGGTCCGGGTGGGCTGCTGAGTGGGTCCGCGGGCGGCCGTGCGCGTGACGCGGGTGTTCCTCGCGGTGGCACGCCCCGGGACCCCGGCGGCGTGCCCCGGGGTGGCCGGTCGCGGTTCGGCGTCGAGGACGACCCTCGGCGGCCGGGCGAGCCGCCGCTCGCGCCGGCACCGAAGCGTGACCCACGGAGCCACTCCGGGACGAGCCGTGACGCGCTGCCGCCGTGGCGGAAAGCCTTGCGCCGCAACCCGGCTGACCGCAACCCGGCTGACCGCAAGCCGCCCGACCGCAAGCCCGCCGCCCACAAGCCAGCCGGCCGCAAGCGGGCCAACAGCAAGGCGGCCAACAAAGACCGGCCACCCCCATGGCTGACCAGCGAGCGCCCGGTACCGCGCGGTGCCGGTGGCCGCCGGGGGGCGGCCAGTGCCCACCGGAGCGCGCCGGCGCCCGGGCTCGCTCCCGTCGGCCGGCCGCGCCGGGCCTCGACGGGGCCTCGCCGGCTCGTTCGCAAGCCGGTCGGCAACCACCACATCCGCGTCGTCTCCGTGCGTTTTCTGCTGATCGCCGCGCTGGTCGCAGCCGGGGTCAAGCTGATCCAGGTACAGGGGTTCGAGGCGGAGGCGCTGGCCGCGAAGGCGGAGCAGCAGCGCACCACCGAGATCGACATCCCGGCGACCCGCGGATCCATTGTGGACCGCAACGGGGTGGAGCTCGCGTTCAGCGTCGAGTCGCGGGTGCTCGCGTTCCGCCCCCGGGCCGTGCGCGCGGACATCGCCAAGTACAACAGGGAGCACCCCGGCGCCACGCTGAGCTTCGACGAGCGCACCGAGGAGATCGCGCGCGTCATCCGCCAGAAGCTCGGCGACCGCGTGTCCGAGGATGACCTGCTCGGCAAGCTGCGCCGGCACACCTCCTACGTCTACCTCGTGTCCGAGGTCGAGCCGGGCGTGGCGCGGGACATCCAGCAGCTGTTCCCGGAGATCATCGCCGAGTACCGCTCCGTGCGGGAGTACCCGGGCCGCTCGCTGGCGTCCAACATCGTCGGCGTCGCCAACTGGCGGATGGACGACCCGGACGTCAAGAAGCACAACCTGCACGGCCTCTCCGGCCTCGAGAGCCTCCGCGACAACGAGCTGTCCGGCAAGCCCGGCCGCCAGGTCGTCGACACCGAGGAGGGCAGCCGGAGCGTCGTCATCCCGGGCACCGAGCGCGACCTGGTGCCCGCCACCGACGGTTCGGACATCCAGCTCACCATCGACGCCGACCTGCAGTACAACCTGCAACAGTCGCTCGCCTCGTACGTGACCAAGAGCCAGGCCAAGAGCGGCAGCGCGGTCGTCCTCGACGCACGCACCGGCGAGGTCTACGCGATGGCCAACGACGAGAGCTTCGACCCGACCGACCCCGAGGGCTACGACCTCGAGACGATGGGCAACCCGGCGGTGTCCACGCCGTACGAGCCGGGCTCGGTGAACAAGATCGTCACCGCGCTGTGCACGATCCAGCACGACATCTCCGAGCCGGGTGACGCGCACATGGTCGCCGACACGATCAACGTCGCCGACCGCACCGTGCACGACGCCTGGAGCCACGCGACGATGCCGTTCACGACGACCGGCATCTTCGCCAAGTCCTCCAACGTGGGCACGCTGATGCTCGCCGAGCAGTGCGGTCCGGACCGGTTCTCGAAGCTGCTGCGCGACCTCGGCCTCGGCGAGCGCACCGGTGTCGGCCTGCCCGGCGAGAGCCCGGGACGGGTGCCGCCGCGCGGCCAGTGGTCCGGCTCGACGTTCGGCAACCTGCCGATCGGGCAGGGCCTGTCGATGACCGTCCTGCAGATGGCCGCGATGTACCAGACGATCGCCAACGACGGTGTGCGCGTGCCGCCGCGGATCGTCAGCGCGCGCGTCGCGCCCGACGGCACCCGCATCGCCGAGCCGAAGCCGGAGCCGGTCCGGGTGGTGGACGGGCGGACCGCGCGCACCGTGCGGGACATGTTGCGGGCCGTGGTGCAGGACGGCGAGGGGCTCGACAACGGCACCGGCCCGGCCGCCGCGCTGACCGGGTACCAGATCTCCGGCAAGACCGGGACCGGCCAGCAGATCGAGCCGGCGACCGGCGCGTACTCGAACGACAAGTACTGGATCACGTTCGCGGGCATCCTGCCCGCCGACGACCCGCGGTTCGTCGTGGGGATCGTGCTCGACCGGCCGAACTACTCCGGCGGCCCGCCGGAGGGCCGGTCGGCCGCGCCGCTGTTCCACGATGTCGCCTCCTACCTCGCGCAGCGCTACAACATCCCGCTGTCGAAGAAGGCGAGCCCGGTCGTTCCGCTGGTCCTTCAGTAACTGTCGGTGGGTCGCCATAACCTGTGCGGCATGATCGCGTGGTTCACCGAGGACGACCTGCACGAGGCCGCGGGTGGGCAGTCCTACCAGCGCGGCCGCGACTACGTGGACGCGGTCGCGGACGTGGCGCCGACCGCGCTCGGCGTGCGGGCCACGGTCCGCGGGATGGACACCTACGAGGTATGGCTCGGCCGGCACGCCGACGGGGTGGTGGGGGAGTGCAGCTGCCCGTTCGGCGCGGACGGCAACTTCTGCAAGCACTGCGTGGCCGTGGGGCTGGTGCTGCTGGCCGACGGGCCGGGCCCGGCCGTGCCCGAGGTCGATCTCGGCGCCTACTTACGCACGCTCGACCCGCGCGAGCTGGTCGAGCTGGTGCTGGAGCAGGCCGGTCGCGACCCGGCGCTCTACCGCCGGCTGTCGCTGCGAGCCGGCACCACCGGGGCACCGCAGGTGGCGGTGCTGCGCCGGCAGCTGGACGAGGCGCTGCGGGCGCGTGGCTACCTCGACGACCGGGCGACCCGTGAGTACGCGCGGCGGGCCCGCGAGGTACTGGACATGGTCGACGAGCTGATCGTGTCCGGGCACGCGTCCGAGGCGCGCCCGCTGGCCCGCGCGGCGGTCGAGGGCATCACCGCCGCGATGTCCACTGTGGATGATTCGTCGGGCGCCGTGACGGGTGCCTGCCGGCGTGCGATGTGGCTGTACGCGCGGGCGTGTGCCGTGGCCCGGCCCAACCCGGCCCGGCTCGCGGAGTGGGTGTTCCGCTTACGGCTCGACGGCCCGGGCTGGCCGGTGGTGGAGCTGGCCGACTTCGCCGAGGCGCTGGGGGAGACCGGCATGGCGGCGTACCGGTCGCTGCTGCGGGAGACGTGCGTCGCGCCGCCTGAGTACAAGGTGGTGGTCCTGCGGTCGATGCGCGAGCAGCTGGCCACTGTGGACGGTGACCTGGACGTGCGGGTGGACATCCTGGCCGAGAACGTGCCCAACCCCAAGGCGTTCCTCGACATCGTGGCACTGCTGCGGGAGGCCGGCGAGCTCGCCGGGGCCATCCGTTGGGCCGAGCGCGGCGTGGCGGAGACCGGCGACCCGCGGCTGGCGGACGCGCTCGTCGAGTCCTATGTGGATGCCGAACGCCCGGGGGACGCGGTGGCGGTGCGGGAGTCGGCCGTGCGGTCGGCGCCGACCCGGCTGTCGTACGCGAACCTGCGGGCCACGGCGTCGGACGTGGGCAGCTGGCCGGCGGTCCGCGAGGCGGCCCTCGACGTCCTGCGTGCCGCGGCCGAGCGGGAGGAACGCGCCGACGAGCTGGCCGGCGCGCTGCTCGACGACGGCGAGACGGCGGAGGCCTGGCTCGCGGCGGGCAAGCACGGCTGCCGCGACCGCGCCTGGCTCGAGGTGGCCCGTGCCCACGGCGCGGCACACCCGGCCGAGGTGTTACCCGGCTACCGCGAGGCGGTGCACCGCTGTCTCGAGCGCACCGGCCGGGACGCCTACCGCGAGGTGGCCGTCCTGCTGGAGGAGCTGCGTGACCTGTCGGCCCGGTGTGGCGAGCTGGCGGCGTGCGAGGCGCTCGTGGGGTGGATCCGGGAACGGCACCACCGCCGGCGCGCGCTGCTCACCGAGCTCGCCCGCCGGGGCCTGTGATCCCAGCGGAACCGGGGTGGCGCAGGCATACTCGGCATTGTGAGCATCCAGCCGTCCGGCCGGTTCGACCCGGCGACGCAGCCGCCCGACGACGGGTCGCTCGCGAGCCCGCTGGGCCGGGCCGCCTCGCTGATGCTCGCCATCCTCGCGCTGCTGTGGATCGTGGAGCTGGTCAACGCTGCCACCGGGCGGGACCTCGGCCAGGCCGGCGGCATCCGGCCGCGGGACGTCGGCAGCCTGATCGACGTCGTCACGGCGCCGTTCCTGCACGGGAACGTCGCGCACCTGGCCGGCAACGCGGTGGCGCTGTTCAGCCTCGGCTTCATCGCGGCGGTGCCGAACCTCAGGAAGTTCCTGCTGATGACCGCCATCGTGATCGTCGTCGGCGGACTCGGCGTCTGGCTGTTCTCGAAGTCGAACACGGTGTCGATCGGCGCCAGCGGGGTCGTGTTCGGGTACTTCGGCTACCTGCTTCTGCGCGGCTTCGTCGACCGCCGCCCGGTGGACGTCGTGGTCTCCATCGGGATCGCGCTGGCCTACGCCTACCCCATGTGGCACTCGATCGGGTTCGGCGTCACCAACATCTCCTGGCAGGGCCACCTGTCGGGGCTGGTCGGCGGCATGCTCGCGGCCATCCTGCTCCGCCAGCGACGGCCGAAGGCCAAGACGGCCGAAACCGACCCGCGGCCCACGCTGCCCACCGTCGAATAGCGGAACCGGCGCGGTCGCACGTCCGAGGGTGTCCTTGATCGCCCTCCGTGCGCAGGTAATCTTCCGCGACGTGCCCGCCAAGCTCGTTGGCAAGGCCGTCACGGCACCGCCTCGCCCTACCAGGATCGAACCCGTACCGCTCACCACGTTGGTGGCGCGGGCGGACGCGCGTCTCGTCGGTGCGCCCGAGAACATCCAGGATCTCGCGGCCACCGGCGCTACGCTGCGTGCACAGCATGTTCTTCCTGGTGATCTGTTCGCCGCGCTGCCCGGCGCGCGCGCCCACGGCGCGGACTTCGCCGACGCGGCCATCACCGCGGGCGCGGTCGCGGTGCTCACCGACGAGGCCGGCGCCGCCCGGCCGGCGATCCGCGACTCGGGCATCCCGGTCCTGGTGCACGACGATCCGCGCGGCGTGCTGGGCGCGGTCGCGGCGTGGATCTACGGCGAGCCGTCGCTGCGGCTGGCCGTCCTCGGCGTCACCGGCACCTCGGGCAAGACGACCACGACCTACATGATCGACGCGGGGCTGCGCGCGGCCGGCCTGCGCACCGGGCTGGTCGGCACCGTCGAGACCCGCATCGCCGGCGAGCGGCTGGCGAGCGCGTTCACCACCCCCGAGGCACCCGACCTGCAGGCGTTGTTCGCGGTGATGGTCGAGCGGGGCGTCAGCCACGTGCCGATGGAGGTCTCCAGCCACGCGCTCGCGCTCGGCCGGGCCAACGGCACGCGGTTCACCGTCGGTGCGTTCACCAACCTGTCGCAGGACCACCTGGACTTCCACTCGGACATGGAGGACTACTTCCAGGCGAAGGCGCTTCTGTTCGACGGCCGCTCCACGACCGAGGTCGTGTGCGTGGACGGCGAGTGGGGCAAGCGCCTGGTCACCCCGCACACGGTGACCGTCTCGACGCAGGGGGCGGCGGACTGGACCGCGGCCGGGATCAGCACCTCGCGCGCCGGCGAGCAGTCGTTCACCGTGCACGGCCCGGACGGGCTGCGCCTCGCGGTCACGCTGCCGATCCCGGGCAGCTTCAACGTCGCCAACGCGCTGCTCGCCGCCGCCTGTCTGCACAACGCCGGGGTGGCGCCGGCCGACATCGCCGCCGGCCTGTCCACTGTGGAGGTTCCGGGCCGGATGGAGCGGGTCGCCCTGGGCCAGGAGTTCACCGCTGTCGTCGACTACGCGCACAAGCCGGCCGCGGTCGCGCACGCGCTGGACGCCATGCGCGGACGCACGGACGGCCGGCTGATCGTGGTGCTCGGCTGTGGCGGCGACCGCGACCAGGCCAAGCGCCCGCTGATGGGCGAGGCCGCGGCCCGGCGCAGCGACCTGCTGATCGTCACCGACGACAATCCGCGCTCGGAGGACCCGGCCGCGATCCGCGCGGCCATGCGCGAGGCCGCGCTCGGCGTCCCGGCCGGCGAGCGCGGCGAGGTGATCGAGGTCGGCGACCGCCGCGCGGCGATCGAGACCGCGGTGGAGCGTGCCGAGCCGGGCGATGTCGTCGTCATCGCCGGCAAGGGGCATGAGACGGGCCAGGAGATCAACGGCGTCGTACACCCGTTCTCCGACCACGACGAGCTGCGCGCGGCGATCTGGGCCCGGCTCGAGAAGGGGACCGGATGATCGCGCCAGAAATGTCGGTGCCCCTGGGTAATGTAGAGATCGGGGGCCCCCCGGGCCGATTGAATGGACCGTTCAATCGGTCTGGTTGTGCACAGGAGTCGCGAGCGTGCCTCGGAACGTCGGTCCCGCTGTCTAGCGTGGAAATCGGGGGGCCCCGGGGCCGATTGAATGGACCGTTCAATCGGTCTGGTTGTGCACAGGGGCGGCGAACGCGCACTGGAATGTCGGTCCCGCCGCATAGTGTGGAAATCGGGGGGCCCCCGGGGCGATTGAATGGACCGTTCAATCGGTCCCGGCCGTGGACGGCCGGGCCACGGGCGAACCAGCCGCGGACCGTCTGGCTCCGGACGGCCCGCGTGCGGCCCGGCGGGAGGCCGCGATGATTCCCCTGACCCTCGCCGAGATCGCCGACGCGACCGGCGGCAAGCTGCACAACGGAGACGTCACCACGCTCGTCACCGGGACCGTCGAGTTCGACTCCCGGCGGATCGGGCCCGGCGGGCTCTTCGTGGCGCTGCCCGGGGACCGCGTCGACGGGCATGACTTCGCCGAGCGGGCCGTCGCGCGAGGAGCGGTCGGCGTGCTCGCCGCGCGGCCGGTCACCGTGCCCGCGGTCGTCGTGCCGCCGGTGACCGACGCGCACGTTCGATCGGTGGCGCTGACCGGGGACACCGACGGCTCCGGCGCCGCCGTCCTCGCCGGCCTGGCTCGGCTCGCGCGCGCCACGGTCGACCGGCTCGCGCCGCGTGGGCTCGTGGTGGTCGGCGTCACCGGCTCCTCCGGCAAGACGTCCACGAAGGACCTGATAGCCCAGGTGCTCGAGCCGATGGGCCCGACGGTCGCCCCGCCCGGCTCGTTCAACAACGAGCTCGGCCACCCGTGGACGGTCCTGCGCGCCGACGAGGACACCCGGCACCTCGTCCTCGAGCTGTCCGCCCGCGGCCCCGGCCACATCGAGGCGCTCTGCGCGACCGCCCCGCCGCGCATCGGTGTCGTGCTCAACGTGGGCACCGCGCACCTCGGCGAGTTCGGCTCCCGGGAGGACATCGCGCGGACCAAGGGCGAGCTGGCCGAGGCCCTGCCCGACGCGGAGCACGGCGGTGTCGCCATCCTCAACGCCGACGACCCGCTCGTGCGCGCGATGGCCGACCGCACGAAGGCGAAGGTCGTCCTCGTCGGCGAGAGCCCGGACGCCCAGGTACGCGCCGCGGACGTCGAGCTGGACGACCACGCGCGCGCGACCTTCACCCTGATCACCCCGCGGGGCCGGGAAAAGGTGACGCTCGGGCTGCACGGCGGCCACCACGTCGGCAACGCGCTCGCCGCGGCGGCCGTGGGGCTGGAGCTCGGCGCCTCGCCGGCCGAGGTGTCCGCGCGCCTCCAGCGGGCGCGGCGCCTGTCCGCCCGGCGCATGGAGGTCACCACCCGGGCCGACGACGTGACCGTCGTGAACGACTCGTACAACGCCAACCCCGAGTCGGTCGGCGCCGCGCTGCGCACGCTCGCTCGGATGTCCGACGGGGGGCGGCGCCGCACCTGGGCCGTCCTCGGCGTGATGGGGGAGCTGGGCGACGAGGGATCGGCGGCGCACGAGCAGATCGGCCGGCTCGCGACGCGACTGTCCATCGACCGGGTGGTGGTCGTGGACGAGCAGGCGAGCGGCATCCAGCACGGCGCCCGCCTCGAGGGGACCAAGGGAGAGGAGCCGGTGCTGGTGCCGGATGTCGAAGCCGCCATCGCATTGCTGAACACGGAGCTGCGGCCGGGTGACGTGGTCCTGGTGAAGGCGTCGAAGGTGGCCGCGCTCTGGCGGGTCGCGGACGCGCTCCTGGAGGCCGGCGCGTGATCGGCATCCTGATCGCCGCGGCGGTCGCGCTCATCGTCTCCATCCTGTTCACGCCGTACCTGATCCGCGTGTTCTCCCGGCAGGGCTTCGGCCAGGAGATCCGCGAGGAGGGTCCCGAGGGCCACAAGTCCAAGCGCGGCACCCCGACCATGGGCGGCGTCGCGATCCTGGTCGCGATGTGGACCGGCTACCTGGTCGCGCACCTGTTCAACGCGATGTCCGACCCGGTCGGCGAGGCGCCGACCGCGTCCGGGCTGCTGGTCCTGTTCCTGACCTCGGGGCTGGGCCTCGTCGGCTTCCTCGACGACTTCATCAAGATCCGCAAGCAGCGCAACCTGGGTTTGAACAAGACCGCGAAGATGGTCGGCCAGCTGGTCGTCGCCGTGGTGTTCGGCGTGCTGGCGATGAACTTCGCCGACGAGTACGGCTTCACGCCCGCGTCGGTCCACATGTCGTTCGTGCGCGACCTCGCGATCATCTCGTTCGGCACGGTCGGGTTCGTGGTGTTCTGCTACATCGCGGTGTCCGGCTGGTCGAACGCGGTGAACTTCACCGACGGCCTGGACGGGCTGGCCGGCGGCTCGTCGGCGATGGTGTTCGGCACGTATGTGGTCATCACGTTCTGGCAGTTCCGCTACAACTGCGGCCTCGAGGAGCCCACGGTCGGCTGCTACGACGTACGAGATCCGCTCGACCTCGCGGTGGTGGCGGCCGCCGCGATGGGCGCCTGTATCGGCTTCCTGTGGTGGAACGCGGCTCCCGCGAAGATCTTCATGGGCGACACCGGCTCGCTCGCGCTCGGCGGCCTCGTCGCCGGCCTGTCGATCACGACCCAGACCGAGCTGCTCATGGTGATCGTCGGCGGGCTGTTCGTCGTCGAGATGCTGTCGGTGGTGATGCAGATCGCCGTGTTCCGGACGTCGAGACGACGGTTGTTCCGGATGGCCCCGTTCCACCATCACTTCGAGCTCGCCGGGTGGGCGGAAACCACGGTGATCATCAGATTCTGGCTGCTGGCCGGGATCTGCGCGATGTTCGGCCTCGGGCTGTTCTACAGCGAGTGGCTGACCGCCGTGGGCAGTTGACGGAGTGAGCTGACGTGCTGGCCGGTCGCAGGGTCCTCGTCGCCGGCGCCGGGGTCACCGGGCAGTCGGTGACCGGGGCGCTGCTGGCCATGGGCGCGGAGGTCACGGTCACCGACGCCGCGGCCGACCGGCTCACCGGCGTGCCCGCCGGCGCGGCCACGGCGGCCGGGCTGACCGAGCCGCCCGCGGACACCGACCTCGTCGTCACCAGCCCCGGCTGGCCACCCACGAACCCGCTGCTGGTGGCCGCCGCGCATGGGGGCGTCGAGGTGATCGGCGAGGTCGAGCTGGCCTGGCGGGTCGGCGCGACGCTGCCCGAACCGCCGGTCTGGCTCGCGGTCACCGGCACCGACGGCAAGACCACCACGGTCGGCATGCTCGAGGCGATCCTGCGGGCGGCCGGGCTGGACGCGGTCGCCTGCGGCAACGTGGGCCTGCCCGTCCTCGACGCGGTCCGCCACCGGGTGCTCGCCGTGGAGCTGTCCAGCTACCAGCTGTACTGGCAGTCCTCGATGCGCGCACGGGCCGCCGCCCTGCTCAACGTCGCCGAGGACCACCTCGAGTGGCACGGCTCCATGGCCGCGTACGTCGACGCCAAGGCGAAGGTCTACACCGGCACCGGGCTGGCCGTGTACAACGCCGACGACGTCGAGTCGGCCCGGCTCGCGGCCGGCGTGCCCGAGCGGGTGGGCTTCACCGCCGCCGAGCCCGGGCCGGGGGAGTACGGCGTCGCGCGCGGCTGGCTCGTGCACGGCGACCTGCTGCTCGCCCCCGCCGCCGAGGTCCGCCCGCCCGGCCCGCACAACGTGGCCAACGCGCTCGCCGCCGCCGCGCTCGCCCGCGCGGTGGGCGTGCCGCCCGAGGCCGTGCGCGCCGGGCTGGCCGCCTACCAGCCGCCCGCGCACCGGGTGGAGCTGGTCGCCGAGGCCGGCGGCGTGCGGTACGTCAACGACTCCAAGGCCACCAACACCCACGCCGCGCTCGGCTCGCTCGGCGCGTTCGACCACGTCGTGTGGATCGCCGGCGGGCTGCTGCACGGCGCGCCGGTCGACGCGCTCGTCGCCGAGGTGGCGCCCCGGCTGCGTGGCGTGGTGCTTCTGGGCGCCGACCAGGACGCCTTCGCGACCGCGCTGGCGCGACACGCGCCGGATGTGCCGGTACATCGGGTCCCTTCGGGAGACGATGAGCCCATGATCTCTGCGGTGCGTGTGGCGGGCGCGATGGCAGGTCATGGCGATGTGGTGCTCCTCGCGCCGGCCGCCAAGTCCCACGACCAGTTCGCCAGCTACTCCCACCGCGGCACGGCGTTCACCGAGGCGGTGCGCGCGCGGCTCCGCGCGGTCGCGCCCGGTGGCGAGCCCGGGCAACGCGGATGACGGCACTGGAGCCCGCCAAGACCGACCGAGAGCCCGCCGACGAGCCCGCGAAGAAGCGAACGGCGCGCAAACCGAAGCGCGAGCGTGGCCGCATCGCCGCCGCCCGTAGCGCGCTGACCGCCTGGCTCGGTCGTCCGCTCGCCTCGTTCCACCTGCTTCTCGCGGTCTGCGCGCTGCTCATCGTGCTGGGCCTGGTGATGGTCCTGTCCGCGTCGTCGGTCATCTCGCTCATCCAGGCGGCGTCCGCGTACACCGTGTTCGGCAAGCAGGTGGTCTTCGTGCTGGCCGGGCTGGTGCTGTTCTGGATCGGCCTGCGGGTGCCCCTGAACCGCATCCGTGCGGCGAGCCCGGTCGTGCTGTGGATCAGCGTGCTGCTGCTGGTGCTCGTGCTGATCCCCGGGGTCGGCTCGGAGATCAACGGCACGCGCAGCTGGTTCACCATCGGCCCGCTCGGCTTCCAGCCGGTCGAGGTCGCCAAGCTCGCGCTCGCGCTGTGGGGAGCGCACATCCTCGTGGTCAAGCGCGGTCTGCTGCACCAGTACCGGCACCTGCTGGTCCCCGTGGTACCGGCCGCGCTGGTGATGTTCGCCCTGATCATGCTGCAGCCCGACCTCGGCGGCACGGTCACGCTCGGCGTGGTGCTGATCGCGCTGCTGTGGTTCGCCGGTGCACAGCTGCGGCTGTTCGGCGCGCTCGCCCTCGGCGGCCTGGCCGGCGTCGTGGTGCTGGCGATCGGCACCGACTACCGGCTCTCCCGCGTGCTGTCATTCCTTCGCCCGGAGGACGACCCGAGCGGCGCCGCGTACCAGGCCAACCAGGCGCTGTACGCGCTCGCCGAGGGCGGGCTGTTCGGCAAGGGGCTCGGCCAGGGCCCGTCGAAGTGGCAGTACCTGCCCAACGTGCACAACGACTTCATCTTCGCGCTGATCGGCGAGGAGCTGGGGTTCCTCGGCTGCGCGCTCGTGCTCGGCCTGTTCGGGATGCTCGCGGTGGTCGGCATGCGGGTCGCCACCCGCAACATCGACCCATGGATCCGGCTGATCGCGGCCACCCTGACGGTGTGGCTCGTCGCCCAGGCCGCCATCAACATCGGCTACGTCGTGAACCTGCTGCCGGTCACCGGCATCACGCTGCCGCTCATCTCCTCCGGCGGCACGTCCGTCGTGGTCACCCTGCTGGTGTTCGGCATCCTCGCGAACTGTGCGCGGCATGAGCCCGAAGCGGTCGCCGCACTACGCTCTCAGGGACCGGGCCGGTTCGGCCGCCTCATGCGGCTTCCGGCGCCGGATCCGTACCAGCCACCGGCCAAGCGGCGGCCGATGCGGAAACCCGCCCCGTCGCGTGGGCCCGGCGGCATCGACAGAGCTCGCCGGCGGTACCCGCGCAGTTCCCGAGGAGGAACGTCTTGACCGACCCCACCCATCGTGGGCCCTGTGTCGTGATCGCCGGCGGGGGCACCGCCGGGCACATCGAGCCGGCGCTCGCGCTCGCCGACGCCATCCGCCGGATGCGGCCGGACGCGCGAATCGTGGCGCTGGGCACCGAGCGCGGCCTCGAGAAGTCGATCATTCCGGGCCGGGGGTACCCGCTGGAGATGATCCCGCCGGTGCCGATGCCCCGCAAGCCCAACGTGGACCTGCTCAAGCTCCCGCTGAAGGTGCGCTCGGCGGTGAAGACGACGCGCGCGGTGCTGGCGCGGGTCGGCGCGGACGTGGTGGTCGGCTTCGGCGGCTACGTCGCGCTGCCCGCCTACCTCGCCGCCCGCGGCCGGATGCCGATCGTCGTGCACGACTCCAACGCCCGGGTCGGCCTCGCGAACAAGGTCGGCGCGCGGTTCGCCCAGAAGGTGGCGGTCGCCGTGCCCGACACGGGGCTGGCGAACGCGGAGGTCGTCGGCATCCCGCTGCGAGAGTCGATCATCACCCTGGACCGTGCCGCGCTGCGTGCGCAGGCGCGCGCGCACTTCGGGCTGCACCCGGACGCGCCGACGCTGCTGGTGTTCGGCGGCTCGCAGGGCGCCCGCTCGATCAACAACGCGGTGTCGGCCTGCGCCCGCCGGTTCGCCGACGCCGGGATCGGCGTGCTGCACGCCCACGGGCCGAAGAACTCCCTTGCGGTACAGGAGGTTCCGGGCGCGCCGCGGTATCTCGGCGTGCCGTACCTGGAGCGGATGGACCTCGCCTACGCTGCCGCCGACGCGGTGCTGTGCCGCAGTGGCGCGATGACCGTCGCCGAGGTGGCCGCGGTCGGCCTGCCGGCGGTGTTCGTCCCGCTGCCGCACGGGAACGGTGAGCAGGCGCTGAACGCGAAGCCGGTGGTGGACGCGGGCGGCGGGGTCATCGTGCCGGACGAGCAGCTGTCCCCGGACAAGGTCGCCGAGCTCGTGGTGCCGCTGCTCACCGACACCCGCCGGCTGGCCACGATGGGCGCGGCCGCGCGTGGCACCGGCCACCGCGAGGCCGCCGACGTGCTCGCGCGGATGGTCCTCGAGGTGATCCGCAAGTGACCGGGACCGCCCGGAAGGACGCCGTCCGGACGCTCAATGCCCGGAAGGCGTCCTTCCGGGCATTGAGCCGCGCTCCGCGAGGGGGGACCTGGTGAGCGGTCCCCTGGAGCGGGCGCACCTCGTCGGCATCGGGGGCGCCGGCATGAGCGGCATCGCGCGCATCCTGCTGGACCGCGGGCTCGCGGTGTCCGGCTCGGACGCGAAGGAGTCGCCGGGCCTGGAGACCCTGCGGGCGCAGGGCGCGAAGGTCGCCATCGGGCAGGCGGCCGGGAACCTCGACCTGCTCGGCCCCGAGGGCCCGACCGCCGTGGTGGTGTCCACCGCCATCAAGCCGGACAACCCCGAGCTCGTCGCGGCCAAGGCACGCGGGCTGACCGTGCTGCACCGGTCCGAGGCGCTCGCCGCGCTGATGGCCGGCCACCGGGTCGCCTGCGTCGCGGGTACGCACGGCAAGACGTCGACGACCTCGATGCTGACCGTGGCGCTGCAGCACTGCCGGCTCGACCCGTCGTTCGCGATCGGCGGCGACCTCAACGACTCCGGCGCGAACGCCCACCACGGCGGCGGCGGCGTCTTCGTCGCGGAGGCCGACGAGAGTGACGGCTCGTTCCTCGCGTTCACGCCGTCGGTCGCGGTAGTCACGAACGTGGAGGCCGACCACCTCGACCACCACGGCACGGCAGAGGCGTACACCAAAGTCTTCGAGTCCTTTGTGGACCGTATTGCGCCGGATGGTGTACTGGTCGCGTGCGCCGACGACCCCGGCTCGGCCGCCCTGGCCACGTACGCACAGTCGCGCGGGATCCGGGTATGGCGCTACGGGCGGTCCACACCGGACGCGACCATCGTGGACTACCGGCCGGTGGACGGTGCCGGCGTGGCCCGCGTCCGGATCCACGGCATCCCCGAGGGTGTCGAGGTCGAGGTGCGGGTCGCGGTGCCCGGCGAGCACATGGCGAGCAACGCGGTCGGCGCGCTGCTGGCCGGGCTGGAGCTCGGCGCGCCGCTGCCCGGACTGTTGGACGGGATCGCCGGGTTCGGCGGCGTGCGCCGGCGGTTCGAGTTCAAGGGCCGAGCCGGCGACGTGCGGGTCTACGACGACTACGCGCACCACCCGACGGAGGTGGCGGCGCAGCTGCGGGCCGTGCGGCCGGCGGTGCGGGGCGGGCGGATCCTGGTCGTGTTCCAGCCGCACCTGTACTCCCGAACCCGCCAGTTCGCCGCCGAGTTCGGCGCGGCGCTCGCGCTCGCGGACGAGGTGGTAGTGCTGGACGTGTACGGCGCGCGCGAACAACCCGAGCCCGGCGTGACCGGTGCGCTGATCGCCGACGCGGTGTCCGACGCCATGTCCGGGTCGGCGGGGCGGGTGCACTACGAGCCTTCGTTCGAGAAGGTGCCTTCGCTGGTGGCCTCGCTCGCCGCGCCCGGTGACCTGGTGCTGACGATGGGCGCCGGCGACGTGACCATGCTCGGCCCGGAGCTGATCGCCGAGTTGGACCGGCGAGTCGGGCCGGCGTGAGCACGGCGCGGACGAGCACCCGGCGGCCCCGGCGGCCCGCCGACCGGGACGCGCCGCGGCCCGGCC
>NZ_JBOHGB010000154.1:0-16344 GCF_050699935.1 Actinophytocola sp. | reverse complement strand
CAGCGACAGCCCGCGGGCCGCCTTGACCACCGGCGGCCTGCCGATCGTGCGCTGCACCCGGGCGAGCGTGGCGAGCTCGGCGGTCCGCTGCGGCTCGGGCGGCGGCGTTCCCGGCTCCACGGCCCGCACCCGCGCCGGCGCCTCGGTCGTGGTGGCCATCAGCCGTCCAGGGAGCCGTCGAGGGGGGCGCCCTCGGTGAGGTGCGGCGCGACCTTGTTGTCGAACACCGACAGCGCGGAGCCGATCGCCATGTGCATGTCGAGGTACTTGTAGGTGCCGAGCCGGCCACCGAAGATCAGGTTGCGCTCGCCGGCCTCGGCCTTGGCGAGCTCGCGGTAGCGCTCGAGCTTGGCGCGGTCCTCGGGCGTGTTGATCGGGTAGTACGGCTCGTCGTCGTCCTTCGCGAAGCGGGAGTACTCGCGGAAGATCACGGTCTTGTCGTCCGGGTACCAGTCCCGCTCGGGGTGGAAGTGCCGGAACTCGTGAATACGGGTGTAGGGCACCTCCGCGTCGTTGTAGTTCACCACCGAGGTGCCCTGGAAGTCGCCGGTCGGCAGCACTTCCTGCTCGAAGTCGACCGTGCGCCAGGACAGCCGGCCCTCGGAGTAGCCGAAGTAGCGGTCCAACGGTCCCGTGTAGACGGTCGGGGTGCCGGCCGGGACGTGCTCGCGCACGTCGAAGTAGTCGACGTTCAACCGGACCTCGATGTTCTCGTGGGCCGCCATCTTCTCCAGCCACGCGGTGTAGCCGTCGACCGGCAGACCCTCGTAGGTGTCGTTGAAGTAGCGGTTGTTGAACGTGTAGCGGACCGGCAGCCTGGTGATGATGTTGGCGCCGAGCTCCTTCGGGTCGGTCTGCCACTGCTTGGCCGTGTAGCCGCGGATGAACGCCTCGTAGAGCGGGCGGCCGATCAGCGAGATCGCCTTCTCCTCGAGGTTCTGCGCGTCCTTGGTGTCGATCTCCGCGGACTGCTCGGCGATCAGCGCGCGGGCCTCGTCCGGCGTGTGCGTGCGGCCGAAGAACTGGTTGATCAGCGCCAGGTTCATCGGCAGCGGGTAGACCTGGCCCTGGTACCTACCGAACACCCGGTGCTGGTAGCCGGTGAACTCGGTGAACAGGTTGACGTAGTCCCAGACCCGCTTGTTGGACGTGTGGAACAGGTGCGCGCCGTAGCGGTGCACCTCGATGCCGGTCTCCGGCTCGGGCTCGGTGTAGGCGTTGCCGCCGATGTGCGGCCGGCGCTCCAGTACCAGGACGCGCTTGTCCAGCTGCGTAGCCACCCGCTCGGCGATCGTCAGGCCGAAGAACCCGGACCCCACGACGACCAGGTCGTAGCCGGTGTAGCTGCTTGCGTCGAATGCGGGTGCGCTCACGGGCAGCCAGGTTACCTGCGGCCCGACCTCACGCGGCACGCACCTGCTCGGCGAGCTTTCTGTCGAGGCTGACCCGGACCAACGCGGCGGACAGTCGGGCGAGGTCGTCGCCGCGCACGAGCCCGGCCAGCTTCTCCGGATCGGCGGGCAGCCCGACGCGCTCGGCGCCGTCGAGGGTCTTGCGGTCCAGGTAGGGCCGAAGCTCCGGCCAGACCTGCTGGACCTCGCGGCAGAAGATGTTCGCGCCGACCGGGCCGAGCCGCGGGAACTCCGTCAGGCCCTGCCTGATGTCTCCCGTGCGGATCTTGCGCAGGTCGCCGCCGTACCTGTCGAGCAGCAGCCGCGCGCCGTCGCCGAGCGCGGTCGCGGTGCTCTCGTCGTAGCGGACGTAGTGGGCCCGGCCGAGCGCGTCGACCCGCTGCTGCCACGTGGCAGTCGAATCGTCACCGAGCATCCTGCGCGGCGTGCCGTACCTCCCGAGCTCGCGCGCGGCGGCGACGGCGATGTCCGCGGAGATGCGGGTGGACAGCAGCACGCTGAGCACGAGCAGCCGGTACAGCGGCGCGGGCTTGTCGGCGAGCTTGATGCCGGCCTCGTCGGCGTAGGTGCGGCCGGCCCGCTCGAGGAGCGTCCGCACGGTGTCCTGGTATCCCACCATGGGGCCCGGTTACCCACCCGGACACGCGAGAACCCCCGTACTTGTGCAAGTACGAGGGTTCTCGCGGTCCACTTGCTACCCCTGTGTCCCTTGGATCCCTAACCGGCGTGACAACGCCTCGCAATCAGAGACGTCCGAGTACCCCCGAACGTTCCGTGCCGGACGTCATTTCCTCAGCCGGTACACGGACGTCGACGGTGGGTCACCGGAGTCGTGGCGCAGGACCAGGTACCGCTCGGTCACGGCGACCGGCCGGCCGGGCAGGTCGCGGGCGACGAGCCGGCCGGCACCGCGGGAGCCGGCCGCGACGGCGAAGTAGGACCGCGGGCTCGCGCCGAAGACGTGGCCGGCGCCGACCAGGCAGACGTACTCGGGCCGGTAGTCGCCGGACAGGATCCGCACCCGCCGGTCCGCGACCCCGAACGTCTCGACGGCGTGGTCCCGCCCGCCGCGGACGAGCGGGCAGGCGATGAGCGTGCGCCAGTCGGTCGCGCACGGCCCGGCCCGCGGGTCGCCGAGGTCGGCCAGCGGCTCGCCCGTGGCGGCCTCCAGCACCCGGCGGGCCCAGCGGCTCGGTCCGGTCCGGCCCTCCACGAGCACGTCGTCGTCCGCGGTCAGCGCGACGCGGGCGGTCACGAAGCCGGTGAGGGTCCACGCCGGCACGCCGGTCGCGAGGTCCCACGCGGCCACCGTGCCGCCCGCCAGCGCGGTCTCGCCCACCACGACGTCTCCGGCGATCCCGTGCGGCCACATGCCGGCTCGCGCCCAGCGCCGCTCCCCGCCGCCGACGTCGACCGCGACCACGCTCGGCGGGCCACCGCGCGTCGGGCCGACCGTGACCAGCGCGGTCTCGTCGTCCGCGGCCACGAGCGCGTACCGCTCGCCCGGCGGCGCGCGCACCACCGAGCGCCACCGCACCGTGCCGTCGTCGGGCGAGAGCATCGCGATCCCGGTCCGGGTGCGGACCAGCACGCCGGCGCCGACGAGGATCCCGCCGCCGGAGAAGACCTCCGTGGAGCCGGCCAGCCGGGCGGCGGCACGGACGGTCCAGCGCGGCTCGCCGGTACGCAGGTCGGTCAGGGTCAGCCCGCCGTCCTGCCGGAGCAGCACCAGCCCGTTGCGTACGCCGGAGCTGCCCGGTGCGGCGGCCAGGCCGCCGACCCGGATCCAGTCGGGCTCGGCGCCCAGCAGCTCGGAAGCGGGGCCGGGCCGGTCGGCGTCGCGGGGCGGATCGTCGGTCACGACGGTCAGCGCGGCCACCACGGCGAGGACCGCGAGCGCGCCGAGCGCGACCCTGTCCCACGGTGTGCCGGCCATTCCGCCTCAACCGCCTCAGCTGCGCAGCTGTCGAGGAACGAGCCTAACGGTGCGGCAGGACGTCGGCGGCGACCTTCTCCAGGATGTTGCGCCCGCCCGCGTAGACGCCGTCCGGGCGGGGCCAGTGCGTGACCAGGTCGGTGAAACCCAGCTCGGCGGCCCGGCCCAGCGCGTCGCGGAAGTACTCCACGCTGGACAGCGAGTACCGGGGCCCCGAGTCGACGGACAGGTAGCGGTGCACGCCGGTGCGTCCCTCGAGCAGCTCGTCGAACCGCCGCGCCTGCGCGCCCACCCCGCGCCACCACGCCTCGCCGGTCTCGTCGGCGTGGTCCTCCTTGCGGCCGGTGGTGATCCAGCCCTGACCGAACCGGGCCGCGAGCCGCATCGAGCCCGGGGTGTTGGCGGCGACGACGAACGGCAGCCGCGGGTGTTGCACGCAGCCGGGCGCGGAGCGGGCGTCGACCGAGGAGAAGTACTCGCCGCGGATCGTGGTGCGCTCGTGGGTGAGCAGCGAGTCGAGCTGCTCGAGGAACTCGGCGAACCGGGCGAGCCGAGCCTTCGGCCCGAGCGCCGAACCGCCGAGCACCTCGTTGTCGTAGCCGACGATGCCGCCCGAGCCGACGCCGAGGACGAACCGGCCGCTGGAGACGTCGTCGAGTGCGAGCAGGCTGCGCGCGAACGGCACCGGGTGGCGGAAGTTCGGCGAGGCGACCAGGGTGCCGAGCCGGATCCGCCGGGTGACCATGGCCGCCGCGGTCAGCGTCGGGACGGCGTCGAACCACGGGCCGTCGACCAGCGAGCGCCAGCCGATGTGGTCGTAGGTCCAGGCATGGTCGAAGCCGTACGTCTCGACCGCCCGCCACTTGGGCTCGGCGAGCAGCCACCGGTACTCGGGGAGGATGACCACCCCCACCCGCGTGCCGGCCATCAGTACCGGTATCCCATCGGCTGGGGCGGGTACTGCGCGAGCCCGCGCTGGTAGCCGCGCATGGCCCGGCCCGTGGCGGGCAGCAGGACGAGGACGGTCGCGGCGGCCCACAGCAGGAACGACACGAGCACCATCGCGATGAACTCGCCACCGCCTTCGGAGAGCAGCCTGATGATCGCGTAGACGTAGTAGACGGTGACCACGCCGCCGACGAAGGCGAGCAGCCAGCGGACGAAGTCCAGCCGGGCGAACAGGATCAGCGCGAACGTCAGCGTCGAGCACGCGACGGTCATGGTGACCGAGATGGCGAAGTCGATGTTGCCGGTGACGTCGTCGGAGAACGCGGCGCCGACGAGCGCGACCATCAGGTCGACGTTGTCCGAGGTGCCGTCCCAGCCGACGATCGCGGTGATCAGGGCGAGTACCCCGCAGATCAGGAACAGCACGGCGCAGACGTAGGCCATCGCCGTGCTCGGCGGACCGTGACGCTGGGGCGGGCCGTATCCGGGGTACCCGGGCGGCGGTCCGTACTGGGGCTGCGGGTAGCCCGGCTGTGGTCCGTAGCTCACGGTTCGCACCGTAGTCGAAGTCACCAACGGCCAACGGGGAAGATGGTCGTGTGGACAGACCGAAGCTGGTGGCCTCCGACGTCGACGGGACGCTGCTGGACCCCCTCGAGAAGGTGACGCCGCGGACGGCCGCGATGATCGCGAAGGTACTCGCGTCGAGCACGCCGTTCGTCCTGGTCACCGGGCGCCCGCCGCGGTGGGTCACGCCGGTCGCGCGCGCCGCGGGCCTGTCCGGCTATGCGGTGTGCACGAACGGCGCCGCCGTGTGGGACCTCGGCGCCGACCGGGTCGTGTCCGCCCGCGACGTGGACCCGCTGCAGCTGGGCGACGTCACGCACGCGCTGCGCCGGCTGCTGCCCGACATCCGGGTGGCGGCCGAGCGGACGCCGGCGGACTCCTCCTCGCTCGCGGTGTTCGCGACCGAGCCGGGCTTCCGCAACCCGTGGGGCCATCCGACCGGGATCGACAGGCCGAAGGGCACCGGGACGGGCGGCGGCATGGATGTCGAGGACAACGTGGTGCCGATCGCGGAGGTGCTGGGCCATCCGGCGACGAAGCTGCTGATCCGACACCACGGGCTGACGAGCGGCGAGCTGGCCGACGCCGCGCACTCGGTGCTGAACGGCGCGGGGCTGGAGGTCACCTACTCGACCGACCGCGGGCTGATCGAGCTGTCCGCGGCCGGGGTCACGAAGGCCACCGGGCTGGCCGAGGTGTGCGAACTGCTGGACATCCCGGCCGCGCGGGTCGTCGCGTTCGGGGACATGCCCAACGACCTGGAGATGCTGCGGTGGTCTGGCCACGGGGTCGCGATGGCCAACGCGCACGGCGACGTGCTGACCGCCGCCGACGAGGTCACGGCGCGCAACTCCGAGGACGGGGTGGCGCAGATTCTGGAGCGGTGGTTCTGATGGCGAGTCAGCGAACGCTCGTCGTCGTCCGGCACGCGAAGTCGGACTGGGGACAGGCGGTGCCGGACGAGGAACGGCAGCTGAACGAGCGCGGCCGGCGGGAGGCGCCGCTGATCGGCCGGTGGCTCGCGGACCACACGGACCACGTAGACGGCCTCGACCTCGTCATCTGCTCGACGGCCACCAGGGCCCAGCAGACCTGGCGGCTCGCTGGCGCGGAGACGGAGCCGACGGTCCGGGTGCGCTACGACGAGCGGGTCTACGCCGCCGGGCCACGGGAGCTGATGTCCGTGCTGGACGAGCTCGCCGACGACATCGGCACCGCCGCCCTGGTCGGGCACAACCCGGGGCTCACGGAGCTGGTCGAGACGCTCACGAACCAGTCGGTCGAGCTGAAGACGTCGGCGCTCGCAGTCCTGCGCTGGGAGGGAACCTGGGCGGACGTGTGGACCCGGCGCGCCGCGCTGGTCACACACGCCACGCCCAGGGAATGAACGGGGACTACGACTGGGACTACGCGGAGTCGTCCTGGACCGACCTCAGCGCGATCGGCGCGCCCGCCAGGTCCTCCTCGTTGCAGAGCAGCTTCACGTCGTAGTACGGGGAGCCCTCGCTGTCGTCGTAGTCGAGATGGATGGCGATCACGTCGACCGGCTCGCCGAGCCACTCCTGGGTCCGGCGCAGCCACGCGGCCGATCGCTCCAGGGCCGAGGGAAGGTCGTCATCGCGGAACTCGACCGGCCGGTAGGGGACGCCGTAGACCTGATCCTCCTGGTGAGAGGGCTTGGGCAAGTCGACGGAGACACCGGCGTCGTCGAGGTCGAGTGCGATGGATCGGGGCTGTTCACTAGCGATCTCGCTCACCGTACGAGCGTCTCCCAGTGCGCGATCAGCCGCAACCCTTCTGGTGCGGTAACTGGCGCTCGTGTGGTTCACTGTGCCCTGGTCGTAATTTTGAGTTCGTGTTAGATCACGCGCGCGGAAGGCGGCCAGGGTTGTCGCAACCGCGGCGGCTTGTAATTTTTGGTGTTCAGGAGAACGTAGTGGCACAGGGAACTGTGAAATGGTTCAACTCCGAGAAGGGCTTCGGCTTCATCGCGCCGGACGACGGCAGCGCTGACGTCTTCGTGCACTACTCGGAGATCCAGGGTTCGGGCTTCCGTAGCCTGGACGAGAACCAGCGCGTGGAGTTCGAGATCGGCCAGGGCCAGAAGGGTCCGCAGGCCACCGGCGTCCGCGCCGTCTGATCTTCCCATCGCACACTGAGGGCCACCGGGTCGTCCGACCGCGGTGGCCCTCAGTGTTTCCGGCCCTCGGTGCTTCCGAGGTGTTCCGGGCTCAGCTCTCGAAGTACTTGCGCCACGCCTCGACCGAGGTGAGCTCGGGCAGCGCGGCCCGGTACTGCTCGACGAGGCTCGGCCACTCGGCGGCGAGCCGCCGGTAGTTCTGCGCCGAACGCATCGCCAGCTCGCGGAACAGCTTCGGGTCGCGGCGGCGGAACGCCACCCCGCTGCCGTCCGCGTTGGACACCGTCGCGCTGTCGAGGTTGCCGAGCAGGAACCAGCGCGCGCCGTGTGCCGGGACGTTGACCTGCGGCCGCTCGGTCGCCGACTCGGCCGGCGGGCGCAGGTTGTGCAGCACCGCCTTGCCCGCCCGCAGCGCGATCTTGGCCTTGCTCGCCGGTGGCCGCAGCAGCTGCTCGGCCCGCGCCATGTCGAACGTCGGCGACGGGTAGTCCCCGGCCGAGGGCTGGAACTGGGCGTCGGTGTACTCCCTGCGGATCCGCTGGACCTCGGGCAGTGCCGTGGCGAGCATGTCGAACAGCCGCTCCGGGCCGGCCATGAAGTCCTCGACCGCCTTCATCTCCAGCGCGACCGTCGAGTACTCCATCGACAGCAGCCGCCGCGCGGTCGTGCGCGCGCCCTGTGCGAGCAGTGTCTTGCGCATGTCGCCCGGGGCGTGGAGGGCGGCCATGACCAGGCGGTTGCGCAGGTGGAAGTAGACGGTCCAGTCCTTGGTGTCGCTCTTGTCCGTCCACGGCTCGTGCCAGACCGCCGAGCCGGGCAGCGTCACCGTCGGGATGCCCTTGGCGAGCGCGCGCAGCGAGTACTCCGCGTCGTCGCACTTGATGAACAGCGGCAGCGGCAGGCCGTTGCGCTCCACGACCTCACGCGGGAACAGGCACATCCACCAGCCGTTGTAGGTGGAGTCGATGCGCCGGTGCAGCGCACGGGTCGCGCGCAGCGAGTGCGTGGCGAAGTCGTGGTCCCACACCGCGCCGGGCGCGCGCCGCCACACGAACGAGCCCAGGTCGACGATCTCGCCGTTCGTGTGCAGCCGCGAGCGCGCCTGCAGGTTCAGCATCTGGCTGCCGACGATGACCGGCTTCTTGGCGGCGCGGGCGAACGCGTTGGACCGCAGGATCGAGTCCGGCTCCAACGCGATGTCGTCGTCCATCAGCAGGATCTGGTCGACGAAGCCCGACTGGGTGTGGTCGACCGCCTCGTACAGGGAGCGGGTGAACCCGCCCGCGCCACCGAGGTTGGCCTGCTCGATGACCTCGAGCCGGCCGCCGAGCGCCTCCTGGGCCTGCGCGAACCGCTCGTGCTCGCGGATCTTGCGGCTGCCCTGGTCGGCCACGAACACCTTGCTGATCACGTCCAGGACGACCGGGTCCTCGCCGAGCGCGATCAGCGACTTCACGCAGTCGTCGAGCCGGTTGAACGTGGTGATGCCGACCGCGACCCGCTGCGGCGGCAGCGGCTCGTCCGCGAGCCACACCGCGTCGGCGACCTCGAGCGGCTCGTTCTCGGTGAACACGTCGAACCAGATCCAGCCGCCGTCCTCGAACGGCGCGAGGTCGACCCGGAACTCCAGCGTCCGCCAGTCGTTCCCGGCGTGCACGGACTCGCCGGTCAGGTGGGCGATGTCGCCGTTCAGCTTGGACCGGTAGACCTCGACCCGGCCCGCGCCGCGGACGTCGCACCGCAGCGTGACGTGCTGGACGCGGGTCCAGCGCTTCCAGTAGCACGCCGGGAACGCGTTGAAGTAGGAGGCGAACGACACGCGCGCGGACGCCGGCACCACCACGTCCCGCCGGCCGGCGACGTGGCTGTGCGTGCCCTCCGGCTCGTCGACGTACAGCGGGCGGACGTCGAGCGGATCGGTGTCCCGCGGCAGGATCATCCGCTGCAGCACGCGATCGGTGTCGTCCTGCCGCTCGTCGCGCCGCTCGTCGCCGTCGGTCGATTTCCGGGAAGCCATGCTGGGCATGGTAGCCATCCGCGCGCCGCCCGCTCGGTGGCCCTTTGCCCGCCACGTGCGTGCGCACCACCTACACCTGGCGTACCGGCGGAATCAGCCGCGGCGTTCGTCCATCTTGTACAGACGGCGCCAGTTCTCCCGGCTGGTCAGCCCTGGCACGGCGGCGCGGTACTCCTGGCGCAGCCGCGGCATCTGCGACACCAGCCGGCGCATCACCCTGGCGGTCCGCTTCGCCAGGCGGATGGTCGTCTCGCGGTCACGCCTGCGCAGCCGGACGCCCTCCTGGGACCCGTCGGTCACCACGGCCGTGGCGAACTGCGACACGTGCCACCAGGTGGCGTCCTGTTTCGACACCGCGCCCACCGGGTGCACGGTGCGGCCGAGTGCCAGGTACACCAGCCGCTTGAGCATGACCAGCCGGTTGCGGGTGGGCCGCGGACCCGCCTGGATCAACGGGATCGAGCCGGACTTGAGCCCCGGCACGTCCGAGGCCGGGTGCATGACCGTGTCCGGGTACTCCGCGCGGACCTTGAAGATCTCCTTCGCCGCGCCCGCGCCACCGTCGTGCAGGAACTCCGGCCCGCGCAGGAAGTCCTCCACCGCCTTGATCAGCGTCGCCGCCAGCCCGTACTGCATGGTCAGCAGGAACCGCGCGATCCGAGACGTGAGCACCCGCGCGGTCTGCCTCGGGTCGATCTCCGCGTGCAGCGCGCTGACGATCACCGAGTTGCGGACCGCGAAGTACTCGTTCCACTTGTCCGCGTCCTTCCAGTCGAAGTCCGCGTGCCACAGGGCGGCGCCGGGCAGGGTGACCGTCGCGAACCCCTTGGCCCGCGCTCGGTAGCCGTACTCCACGTCGTCCCACTGGAAGAACAGCGGCAGCGGCAGGCCGACCTTGGCCACCACCTCGGCCGGGATCAGGCAGGCCCACCAGGCGTTGTACTGCGCGTCCACCCGCCGGTCGCCGCGGTTGACCCGGCCGATCGGCAGACCGTCGTCGTCGACCTCCTCGGCGAGCAGGTCCACGTTGTCGAGCGCGTTCGTGACCACGCGCCCGGGCTTGAGCGCGGCGAAGTCCGCGTACTCCGCGCCCGCGAGCAGCACGGTCGGGTGCAGCAGCCGCAGCATCTGGCCGCCGATGATCGTCGGATCCGGCGTGCGGTTGGCGAACGCGGTGAGCCGGATCGCGATCTCCGGCTCGCACAGCACGTCGTCGTCCATGAACAGCAGGTTCGCGTGCTCGGCGTCGGAGTTGACCCGCGCGGCCTCGGTGACCTCGTACATGCCACGGCCGAACCCGCCCGCGCCACCGAGGTTGGGCTGGCGGAGGTAGCGCAGCCGCCCGTCGAGGGCCTTCTCGATGTCGCCGAAGGCCGGGCGGGACTCGACGGTGTCGGTGCCCTGGTCCACCACGTAGACCGCGTCCAGCACGTCGAGCGCCTCGGCGTCGCCGCCCAGCGACTGCAGCGTCTTCGTGCAGTCGTCGGCGCGGTTGTAGGTGCAGATCACGACCGCGGTCGGCCGCAGCCGGCGCGGCGGCTCGACGGTCCAGCGCAGCCGCTCGACCACGAGGTCGTCGTCGCCGGTGGCGAACTGGACCCAGAGGAAGCCGCCGTCGACGAACTTGTCGAGCCGCGCGGTGAGCGTCACCGGCTCGTCCCGCAGGTCGGTGACGTCCCGGGCCGCGACGGTCCGGGTCTCCCCCTCGACGTCGGACGCGACGATCGAGATCCGCCCCGAGCCCGTCGCGGTGATCTCGACGTCGGCCGAGTCTACGACGGTCCAGCGCTGCCAGTAGCTCGCCGGGAAGCGCCCGAAGTAGGTGTCCATGGTGACCTCGGAGCCGGGGTGCACGAGCAGCCGTTGCCGCTCGCGGACAGCGCTGCCGAAGTTCACCTGCGCGTAGAGGTCGTCCGGGCACACCGGGTCGGGGCCGCGGAACAGGCCGCGCTGGGCCACCAGCCGCCCGCTCGGCACGTGCTCGACGAGTCGGTCGTCGCCCTTCGTCGCCGGCTGCGCGGGCACTGCGTCGCTGGTGGTCGGGCTGCTAGCGGCCATTCGAATTCAGTCCTCCACGGGCCATTTGCCGGGGCCTTTGTCTGGCCGGCAGCCTACATTCGGTGGATTGACTGATCACTGTTAGGTCACGGCGGTCAGGTCACGGCGGCGGAGAATACGGTGGGAATTCAGTACCTCCGGTCCACGATCCTGCCGGTGGTGCGGTTCCAGGTGATGTATCCGCGTTGGAAGTTCGACCGCGTGCCGGTGGCGGTCGAGTACTCGTCGCTCCTCGGGTAGCCGAGGTAGCCCAGCTCCGCCCGCAACGCGCGCCACCGGGTGCGGATGCCACCGGTGACGCTGTGCGCGCCGGTGCGGGCTGACCAGTAGATCGAGCCGCCCTCGAAGTGGGCGTAGTAGCCCCGGCCGTCGCCGCTGCGGGTCAGGTTGGTGGTCGGGAAGCGCAAGCGGCTGCCGGTCGCGCCGAGCGCGGTCCACTTGGCCAGGACCGCACCGCTCAGGTGGTGCGCCGGCCGGCCGTTCTTGACGTAGATCGCGCCTTTCTGGAAGCGGTTGTAGTAGCCGTTCGTCACCCGGCCCTGGTCGGTCGTCGGGTAGCCGAGGCTCGACCTCTCGGCGCCCAGTGCCCGGTAGCGGGCGTGGATGGCGCCGGCCACGTAGTGCGCGCCGGTGTCCTGGTGCCAGTAGAACCCGCGGCCACCGGAGAGCAGGTTGTAGCGGCCGCCGCCCGCACCCGCCGTGTCGTCGGTGGCGGGCAGCCCGAATGAGAGGTGCCCGCCCAGGCGCAGGTACGCGGGGAGGATGGCGCCGGTCATCGTGTGCGCGCCGGTCGCCGCGGACCAGTACATCCGGCCGTTGGCGTAGCGGCGCCAGCGCACCGACGAGTCGCCCTGCTCCACGTCGGCCGGGGCGCCGAGCACCGCGCGCACGGCGGCGTCGGCGGCGTAGCGGCGGTCGATCGGCGTGCGGTACTCGACGGCGAGTGTCTGGTCGGCGTCGGGCAGGGTCAGCTGGCGGACCCGGTTCGTGCTGCCGTCGCCCCACTTCTCGAACGTGGCGACGCCGCCGAGCGCGCTCTCCGGCGCGATGATCGTGAGCGGGGTGCCGACGGTGAACAGGCCGGAGGAGGTCTGCTCGTCGCCGATGGTGAAGGCGGCGTCGGCGTTGCCGCGGATCGTGACCCGCCGCTGCTTCGGCCTGACCACGAACGTCCGCGAGGTGGCCGCGCCCAGGCCGTCGGTCGCGATCGCGGTGACCTCGAGCCGGCTGTCCCCGGGGTGGCCGTCGAACGTCAGCCGGAACCGCGGGCCCTGCTGCTGCTCACCGGGGTGCTCGTGGCAGGCGGCCGCGTCCGCGCAGTGCACCACGACCGTCGCCCAGCGCACCTCGACCGAACCGTCCTCGGCGTCGGTGGCGGTGGCGTCCGCGGCCACGACGTCGCCGACCGCGAACGTCCGGCCGGGGTCGGGCGCCTGCAGAGCCAACTCGGGCGCGTGGTTGCCCGGGTGGACGGTCACCTCGGCGGTGCCGGTCGCGCCCTGGGGGTCGGTGGCGGTCAGTCGGACCGCGAAGCTGTCCTGGCCGGCGGCGTAGGCGTGGCTGACCCGCACGCCGTCGGCGCCGCCCCCGTCGCCGAAGTCCCAGTGGAACGCGGGCACGTCGCCGTTGGGGTCGTGGGACCCGCTCGCGTCGAAGCTGACCGTGCGGGTCGCCGGGTCCGCGGTCGCGGTGACGACCGCGGTCGGCGGCTGGTTGCCGGGCGCGTAGACGAGCCGGCGCAGCACGCTCGAGCGGATGTCGGCGAACACGATGTCGCCGCCCGTGGGCACGGTCGCGAAGCTGACCGGCGAGCCGATCTCGCCGCCGAAGCCGCCCGTCTCCGGCGGGGTCGTCAGTCGGCCCTGCGCGTCGTAGGCCATCGACCAGAGCCGGCCGAAGACGTAGTCGCCGAAGAAGTAGCGGCCGCGGTACTGCTGCGGGTAGCTCGTGCCGGTGTAGATCACGCCGCCGGTGACGCTGCCGCCGCCGGAGTGCGGGTAGGACCACAGCGGTGGCGCGGTGGACGTGCCGGCACACTCGGGCATGTCCCGGAAGCCGTACGTCTTGGTGGTGCCCTCCCAGCACGGCCAGCCGTAGTTGTTGCCCGGCGCGATGAGGTCGACCTCCTCGGTCCGGCCGGCGCCCACGTCGCCGAGGATCGGGCGGCCGGTACCCGGCTCGAGGCTGAAGCGGAACGGGCTGCGGAACCCGCTCGCGTAGACGAGGCTGCGGGCCGCGCGCGGCGCGTCGGCGGAGTAGTACGGGTTGGACGGCACGCCCTCGCCGGTCACCGTGAGGTGCAGCAGCTTGCCGTGCGGGTCGTCGGGGTCCTGCGCACGCAGGGCGAGCGGGTCGACGGAGCGGTAGTCGGCGGAGTCGCCGATGCTCACCCACAACGTCCCGTCCGGCGCGGCGACCACGCCCGTGATGCCGTGGACGCGGAAGTCGGCGGAGGTCTGGAACACGGTCTGCTCGCCGGTCAGCCCGGTCGGCTTGCCCAGGCCGTCCACCGCGACGGTCCACCGGCTCAGCCGGAACACGCCGTTCTCACCGGAGTCCGGGCCGGTGTCCGGCACCGCGCGCACGGTGTAGACGGTCCGCGTGGTCGCGTAGTCCGGGGCGACCGCGATGCCGGTGAGCCCGAGGTCGCCCGCCGCGTTCGTGGACAGGTTGGCGAGCACGCGGGGCTCGCCGGTGCGGGGCGCCCAGGTGACCTTGCCGAACTTGCCGACGGCCAGCACGCTCTCGTCGGGCAGGTAGGCGAAGTCGGTGAGCAGGTCACCGGGGTCCGAACCGCTCGCGCCGCGCATCCCGACGGGAATGTCGCGGAGCACGAAGCCGGCCGGCAGGCTCAGCGCCGCCGCCCGGGCGTCCGGGGGCGCGGCGGTCGTGGACACGAGACCCACCACCATGGCTACGCCGAGTACCAGCGCGATGTGTCGACGCAGCGTGATCAAGCCCGACCCCTTACCGACTCTGTGACGACCCTCCGCCTGACCTTTCCGGAGTTACATCGCCCGATGGAGGTCCGCGTTTCGCGAGATCGCGCTGAATTTGCCAAATAGTTAGAAAGGTTCTTACCCAGAGTTGGCCGATACGACGATCGCCTGATGACTCTGAGTGTTCGCGCGAGGTCGCCCCGGGTGGGTCCTGCGGTGCTCCATAGAATCGGCCGCGCCAATGCCGGCCGACGGCGGTGGACGCCCGGCACTGTGCCGGCCGAGGAACATGAGGAAATCGCGCGATGAACTGGATGGCGGCCGTGCCGGTCGCGCTTGTCACGGTTGCTTGGTTGTTGGTGCCGGGCCTGCTGATCAGCTATCTGCTCGGGCTGCGGGGTGTGGCCGCGTGGGGCCTGGCTCCGGTCACGGGCATCGCGTTGATCGCGTCGACGGCCGTGCTCGGTGGGTTCATCGGTATCGGCTGGTCGGTCGGGTTCGTCCTGGTCGTGACCGCGGTCGTGGTCGCGGTGGTCGGCCTGGGCGCGTGGTCGCTGCGCCGCACGGGGGTGCTGGCCAGTGATCCGGACCCGCGCCGGGTAACCCTGGTCGCGGGGCTGGGCCTGCTGCCCGCGGTGGTGCTCGGGGTGACCACATTGGTCCAGGCGATGGGCGCACCGGACACGCTCTCACAAACCTACGACGCGGTGTATCACTACAACACACTCGCCTACATCGAGGAATCCCACCGGGCGTCCTCACTGCAGATCAGCGGATTCGGCAACCCACAGTTGACGAACTTCTTCTACCCAGCCGCCTGGCACGACCTCGCCTCCCTGGTCATGCTCTCCACCGGCGCTGGTATCCCGCTCGCGGCGAACGCGGTCACCGTGGTGACCACCGTCCTGATCTGGCCACTGTCCTGCCTGCTCCTCGCCCGCCAACTCTTCGGCCCCCACCCCGCCGCACTCGCCATCACCGCCACCCTGAGCATCGGGTTCACCGCGTTCCCCTGGGACCTACTCGGGTTCGGCGTGCTCTGGCCCAACCTGCTCGGCCTCGCCATCGCACCCGCCCTACTCGCGGTCGTACTCACCCTGACCCGCTGGGCCCAACACGACACCATCGGCACCACCCGCGCCTGGCTCGCCCTCACCACCGGCCTGCTCGCCGCCGGGTTCGCCCACCCCAACGTCCTGTTCTCCCTCGCCGTCCTGGCCATCATCCCCATCGCCGCCCGCGTCGCCACCCGAGCCTGGCGACTCCACACCCACCACCACACCACCCGCGGCATCACCGAAACCACCGCCTTCCTCACCGTCTTCTCCCTCGCCTGGTGGTGGGCAGCCACCACCCCCACCTTCGCCAGCACCCGCGACCAGTACTGGCCCCCCTTCGAAACCCCCGCCAACGCCGTCGGCGAAGTCCTCCTCAACGCCACCCACCGCCACGACGCCCTCTGGCTCCTCTCCATCACCGTCATCCTCGGCATCATCGCCGCCCGCCACACCCCACTGCTCTGGCTCCTGGTCACCGCCCACCTCACCACCACCGTCCTCTACGTCCTCACCGCCGCCATCAACCGCACCGACACCGAAAAATTCACCGGCTACTGGTACAACGACTCCCACCGCCTCGCCGCCATGCTGCCCATCACCGCCGTCCCCCTCGCCACCGCCGGCATCCTCTACCTCACCCACAAAATCACCACCACCACCACAGCCACAGCCACAGCCACAGCCACAGCCACAGCCACAGCCCAACACGAACACCAAGGCGCGCGGCGCCGCCTCGCCACCATCCCCGGGATCAGATCCGCCAACACCGTGGCCATCGGACTCACCCTCGCCCTCGTGCTGGCCACCGGCGGGCTCTACCCCACCGACCGCTACAACCGAGTCGCGTCCACCTACCACCCGAAAAACCCGGAAACCGAACTAGTCACCCAGGAAATGCGCGACTTCTACCACCGCATCGCCAGCAAAATCCCCGACAACGCCGTCGTGGCCGGCAACCCCTTCCAAGGCAGCGCACTGCTCTGGGCACTAGAAGACCGCAACGTCCTGTTCCCCCACTTCCGCACCACCACCACCGACCAACAAGACCTCATCGCCCAACACCTCAACGACCTGATGAACAACCCCAACGTCTGCGACGCCGTCAACAACCTCAACGTCAAATACCTCCTCATCGGCGGCGCCCAATTCCGCACCCGCGACAACCGCTGGAACTACTACACCGGCCTCACCGACCCCCACAGCACCCACGGCTTCGAACTCATCGACTCCTCCGGCCCCAGCAAGCTCTACAAAATCACCGGCTGCGAC
>NZ_JBOHGB010000153.1:0-17009 GCF_050699935.1 Actinophytocola sp. | reverse complement strand
GCGCGGGAGACCGCCCGGCACCGCGCGCACCTGGCCGCCGCGCTGGCCGCGCTGCCCGATGTCGAGGTCCACCAGCCCGCCGCCGGCCCGTTCCTGCTGCTGCGCGTGCGCGACGGCGAGCAGGTGCGTGCGGGCCTGCGCCGCCGTGGGATCGCCGTGCGGCGCGGCGACACGTTCCCCGGGCTGTCCGCGGACCACCTGCGGGTGGCCGTCCGCGACCCCGCGCGCACGGCGCGGCTCGTCGACGCGCTGCGGGCGGAGCTGAGCACGGAGGTCCTGACATGAGCGTGCCGGTATGACGAGGGTCGCCGATGTCGTCGAGGTGCTGGAGGCGGCGTACCCGCCCGCGCTCGCCGAGTCGTGGGACGCGGTCGGGCTCGTGTGCGGCGACCCGGCCGAGCGGGTGCGCCGCATCCTCGTCTGCGTCGACCCCGTGCAGTCCACTGTGGACGAGGCACTGGAGCTGCCGGCCGAGCTGATCGTCGCGCACCACCCGCTGCTGCTGCGCGGCGTGCACGGCGTGCCGGCGAGCACGCCGAAGGGCGGCCTCGTGCACCGGCTCGTGCGCGGCGGCACGGCCCTGTTCTGCGCGCACACCAACGCCGACGCCGCCGACCCCGGCGTGTCCGACGCGCTCGCCGAGGCGCTCGGGCTCACCGTCGTCGGCCCGCTCGCACCCCACCCGGACGGCCGGACCGGTATCGGGCGGATCGCCGAGCTGCCCGCCGCCGAGTCGCTGGAGACCTTCGTGCGGCGGGTGGCCGGCGCGCTGCCGGCTACCGCGGGCGGCGTGCGGGTGGCCGGCGACCCGGCTCGTCCGATCAGGACGGTCGCGGTCTCGGGTGGGGCCGGCGACGGCTACCTCGACGCCGCGAGCCGGGCCGGCGTGGACGCCTTCGTCACCGCCGACCTGCGCCATCACCCCGCGAGCGAGCATCTGGCCGGCTCCGGCGCACCCGCGCTCGTGGACGTCTCGCACTGGGCGAGCGAGTGGCCGTGGTGCGAGCAGGCGGCGGCGATCCTGCGCGACGTGCTCGGCGGTACCGTCGACATCAGCGTGTCCACCCGTTGCACCGACCCGTGGAGGTTCTCAGGGTGAAAGCCAATCCCACTGTGCAGCGCCGCCTCCTGGAGCTGGCCGATGTGGACGCCGAGCTGGCCCGGGTCGAGCACCGCCGCCGCACGCTGCCCGAGCTCGCCGAGGTCGCCGAGGCGGAGAAGACGGTGCGGGCGAAGCGAGACGCCCAGGTCGCCGGCGACACCACGCTCGCCGACCTGGACCGGGAGGTGCGCCGGCAGGAGAAGGAGGTCGACGCCGTACGTGCTCGCGAGGATCGCGACCGCGGTCTGCTCGCCGGCGGGACGGTGTCGGCCAAGCAGCTGACCGACCTCGAGCACGAGCTCGCGACCCTGGAGCGCCGGCAGAGCACGCTGGAGGAAGACCTGCTCGAGCTGATGGAGCGGCGCGAGGCGCTCGAGATGGACAGCAAGCACGCCGCGGTCGAGGTCGCCAAGGTCGAGGAGGGGCTGGCGGACGCGAACCGGCGGCGGGACCAGGTGCTCGCCGACCTCGACACCACGCAGGCCCGGCGCGAGGCCGACCGCGTGAAGCTGGTGCCCGAGTTCCCGGAGGCGCTGCTCAGCCTCTACGAGCGGGTGCGGCGGAACAAGGGCATCGGCGCGGCGCTGCTGCGGGCCCGGCGCTGCGGCGCGTGCCGCATCGAGCTGGACCGCAGCGCGATCTCCCGGATCGCCGGCGCGGCCGCCGACGAGGTCCTCACCTGCGAGGAGTGCGGGGCGATCATGGTGCGGACACCGGAGTCGGGCCTGTGACGGTGCGGCGGTGAAGGTCTTCGTCGAGGCTGACGGCGGGTCGCGCGGCAACCCCGGGCCCGCCGGGTACGGCGCGGTCGTGCGGGACGCCGTCACCGGTGAGGTGCTGGTGGAGCGGGCCGAGGGCATCGGCGTCGCGACCAACAACATCGCCGAGTACCAGGGCATGCTGGCCGGGCTGCGCGCGGCCGCAGAGCTGGGCGCGGACGAGGTCACCGTGCGGATGGACTCGAAACTCGTCGTCGAGCAGATGACCGGCCGATGGAAGATCAAGCACGCGGCCCTGCAGGCGATCGCGCGCGAGGCGGACGACATCGCCCGCGGCTTTGCAACGATTCGGTACGAGTGGATCCCCCGGGCGCGCAACACGCACGCCGATCGCCTTGCCAACGAGGCAATGGACGCCCAGGCGGGCAAACCGGGAAAAGTCCAGCGGGCTGACGCGCCCGCCTCGCCGACCCGCTGGACCGGCGCGACCGGGACGCCGACACGGATGCTGCTGGTCCGGCACGGGCAGACCGAGCTGTCGATCGAGCGCCGCTACTCCGGCCGCGGCGACGTGCCGCTGACCGAGCTGGGGGAGTGGCAGGCCAAGGCCGTCGCCGGCCGGGTCGGGAGCATGGTCGAGTCCGGCACTGCGGTGGTCTCCTCCCCGCTGGGCCGCGCCCGGCAGACCGCGGAGGCGATCGCCGAGGTCGCGGGCAGCGCGGTGGACATCGAGGACGGCCTGGTGGAGACGGACTTCGGTGCGTGGGAGCGGCTGACGTTCGCCCAGGCCTCGGCGCGGGACCCGGAGGTGCACGGCCGCTGGCTCGCGGACCCGACCCTGCCCGCCCCGGACGGCGAGAGCTTCGACGCGGTCCACCGCCGGGTGCGCCGGGTGTGCGACGAGCTGGTCGAGCGCGTAGGCGGCGGGACGGTGGTCGTGGTCAGCCATGTCACGCCGATCAAGTCGCTGCTGCGGATGGGGCTCGACGCGGGCCCGTCGCTGCTCTACCGCCTGCACCTGGACCTGGCGTCGCTGTCGGTCGTGGAGTTCTACCCGGACGGCAACGCCTCGGTCCGCCTGGTGAACGACACCTCCCACCTGGCGTGAGATCCTGTACGAGCGGACGAGTCGGCGGGCGGTCGCGGCGGGGGAGACCTCGTCGAGGAAAGTCCGGACTCCGTAGGGCAGGGTGGTTGCTAACGGCAACCCGGGGCGACCCGCGGGACAGTGCCACAGAAAACAGACCGCCCGGTGCGACCGCCGGCGCCTCCGGTGCCGGCGGGCCACGCCGGGTAAGGGTGAAACGGTGGTGTAAGAGACCACCAGCATCCCGGGTGACCGGGGTGGCTCGGTAAACCCCACCCGGAGCAAGGCCAAGAGGGAGATCGTAGGTCTCCTGCGCAGGCGTTCGAGGGCTGCCCGCCCGAGCCTGCGGGTAGGCCGCTAGAGCCTGTCGGCGACGGCAGGCCCAGATGGATGGCCGCCCACCGGCGTCCCACGCGGGCGCCGGGGACAGGATCCGGCTTACATGCCGGCTCGTCCGCCCATTTCCCGGGTGCGCGCCGGGCCCGCGCGTGCCCGGCCGTTCGGTGCGGCAGACCCACGTTGGGCTCATCGGGTGGTAACGCAGCGGTCACGTCGGCCGGAGCGTGGACCGCCCGGGGCAGGCGGCTGGACTGTTCGGGGCAGCGGATACGCGGCGGATACGACGTGTGGGTGCACGCCGGTGCCGTCCGGCGGAAGGGAATTCACGAGGTTGTCACGGAGCAGACACGTTCCGTGCAGGTCGGCCGAATGAGTGGCCGTGGGCACGTCTTGACTTACGACATCCCGCACCTACGGTGATGAACGGCCCGCATCCGAGTGAAACTACCAGGCTATCGAGCAAAACGGCTTGGTATCTCCTTTGTTCGATTCATGATGTGGGGTGTGGTCTGATGGCACCCGGTCCGCCGTCGAGGAGGCGCCAGAAAGCGATGTGAACTCACCTAGAGGGTTCTTGCCACTACACATCGTGTGCTCTACTGATTGTTGAACAACCAGCCGTAGGAACAGCAGAAGAAAGTCCGGCCGCGGGGTGCCCTCGACAGAACCCGCTCCGCGCACTTGGGAGTACGACATGATCGCCATGACCACTCTTCAACTCGCCCAGGACGGCAGCTTGGGCACCGGAGGGGTCCGCGACTGGATCCTCAACAACATCATCCCGCTCCTGCTGCTGGTCGTCGCGCTCCTGCTGCTCTGGCTGGGCGGCGGCAAGGGGGACAACGCCGGTGTGATGCGCCGCCTGGGTGGCGTCATCGTCGCGCTCGCGATCATCGGGCTCGCGGTGACGACCGACGCCGGACAGAACATCGGCACCTGGATCGCCGGCCTGTTCACCGGCTGAGCCACGAGTAGGGGCATCGCGTGCGCATTCGTACCGACGACGAGGTGTACCGCGTCGATGCGGTCTGGCTGGGTCCGCCCAAGGCCACCATGCCGTGGCGGGCCCGGTACGTGGCGTGGGGTGTCGGGGTCGTCGTCTTCCTCCTGGTGCTCACCGTCGAGCGGCGGATGGGCGTCTCGCTGTTCTGGTCGGTGGCCTGGGGTGTGGTGATCACCATCGTGCTGACCCGGCTCATCTGCTCGCGGATCAGCCATGAACGGCCGCTGACGTCGGTGACCGCGATGTGGGTGCGCGAGCTCACCGCCCCCCGCGAGGTGACCACCGGTGAGGGCGGCGCGGTCAGCGCGACCCGGGTACGGGTGCGCACCGAGCGTCCCCGGCCCAGGCCCCGCGTGAAGCGCTCGGCCCGGACCGCCGCCGCCCGGCCGGACGCGGGGCGACGCGGGCGGGCACGCAGGCGCAAGTCAGCGCGGAGGAAGGAGGTTCGCGGTGTTCGGACGTCGAAAGCGCGGGCCTGAACGGACCGCGCAGCCCCCCGCGCACCATCCCGGCCACCCCCAGCCGGGACCGTTACCGCAGGGCCGGTCCGAGTACCGCCCCCGGCACGCGGCCCCGGAGGCCCACCCGCCGGAGGCGCCCGAGGAGCAACCCGCCAAGATCATCTCGCGGGACGGCACCTATCCGGCCCAGTACCGGCCCGCGGTCGCACCCGGCCGCAACGGAAAGCGCAACCGACGTCTGCCAGGGGAGCAGTCCATTCCCACGTACACGCCGACCATCGCCGCCCGGAGCATCGACGGTCACCTGCTGCGTAACGGACACGACGTGTTCGCGTGGTATCGGCTGGCCCCGCAACGCTGGTCGTTCCGCTCCGACTCGCAGCGCCAGGACCTCGTCGCGGCCATCGCCGGGCAGTACGCCGAGCTGGCCGGCCGCTGGCTGCACCTGCGGGTCACGAACCGGCCGTACCCGATCCGCATGTGGGCGGAGGCCCACGTGCACAACGCGGTCAACCGGCTGCCCGATGCCCAGGGCGCGCTGTCCTTCGACGACTACCTGATCGGCGAGCAGCAGCAGCTGCTGGGCCGCTCGATGGCGGAGAAGGAGGTCTACCTCGGCATCCAGGTGCAGACCCGCAACATGGTCGACCGGGCCGTCGAGCGCGCCGCCCCACTGCTGCGCCGGATCTTCCCGACCGCCGTGGACGCCGAGCTGCTCGCGCTCGACTCCGAGGTCGAGCACCTCGACCAGGTCATCGGTTCCGCGGGCCTGGAGGGCCGGCCGGTGACGGCCGAGGAGGTGTCCTGGCTGATGCACCGCTCGTGCTCGCTGGGCCTGCCCGCGCCGCGCAACCTGCCGGCCGTGCCCGGCGCGGCGTGGGAGCCGGAGGACCTCGCGTCGTTCACCGACGCCGCGGACTTCCACCAGGAGCCGTACGCCCCGACCGTCACCGTGCGCGGGCGGACCGGTTCCAACGCCGGCATGACGCGGCACGTCGCCGTGCTGACCGTCGGCCAGATGCACGGCCTGCAGATCCCCGAGATCGACGACCCGTGGGTGCAGCACTCCGACCGGCTCGCCGCGTCCGTGGAGTGGTCCGCGCGGCTCTACGTGCGCCGCCCGGAGGAGGTCCAGGGCGAGCTGTCGCGGCAGATGAACAAGGTCCGCTCGCAGGTGCGCCACTACACCGACGAGCACGAGCTGGAGCCGCCGCAGTCGCTGGCCCGGCAGGCCTCACGGGTGCTGGAGATCGACGACGAGATGACCTCGGGCTTCACCGCGCTCGCCACCCGCGTGCGCTCGTGGTGGCGCCTCGCGGTGTCCGGGGAGACCGAGCGCGACGCGCTGCGGCTGGCCCAGCAGCTGCTGGAGCTGTACAAGCCGAAGGTCGCCATCGAGCACCCGGAGGCGCAGTACGGGCTGGCCCGCGAGTTCATCCCGGGCGAGGCGCTGTCCTCGTCGGCGTACCTGCGCCGCGGCTCGGTCGTGTGGGCCGCGGCTGCCGTGCCGACCGCCACCGCGGAGGTCGGCGACCGGCGCGGCATCCTGCTCGGCGAGACCTGCACGGCGACCCGCCGGCCGGTGGCCTGGGACCCGTGGATGGCCCAGGAGATCCGCGACGGCTCCGGCCTGACCTCGATCGTCGCCGGTTTGGGTGGGGGAAAGGCGCTCGCCCTGGACACTCCGCTGCCCACACCGACCGGTTGGACCACGATGGGCGAGGTCGAGGTCGGCGACCAGCTGCTGGGAATGGACGGCAAACCGACTCGCGTGATCGCGGCCACCGACGTCATGTTCGATCGTCCGTGTTACGACGTGACGTTCTCCGATGGGTCGGTGATTCGCGCGGATGCGCAGCATCAGTGGCTGACTCGGACGAGGAAGGACTGGAAGGCGCAAGATCGCCTTGCGGAACGAGCCCGGCGGGCCGCGGCCACCGTGCCGAGCCCGGAGCCACCCGCGGGCAGTTGCGCTTGTGGTTGTGGCCAGCCGACGACCAGGTGGACCTACCGGCGTACGCCGGCCGCACGCAGTGACGGCAGGTTCTACTACTCGCGCTTCGTCAGGGGCCACTGGCGTCGTGGTGAGATCTCGCTGGAACTCAGTCAGCGTCCCGCGGTTCGTACGACCGCTGAACTTGCCGAGTCACTGCGGTCCGGCCAACAGAACAACCACGCGGTCCCGATCGCGTCGGCGTTCGACCTGCCGGACGCCGACCTGCTCATCGAGCCTTACCTGTTGGGGGTGTGGCTCGGCGACGGAACCTCCTGTCGGGCTGCCATCACGGTCTTCGACCGCGAGATCATCGACGAGATCGAGGCCACCGGACAAGAGTGCGGGTATCGGCCGTCCCAGCGCGACTACAGCCTGCCGGGCACGGTTCGGACACGTCTGCGGCAGCTCGGCCTGCTGGGGAACAAGCACATCCCAGCGAGCTACCTGCGCGCATCCGAGGGACAGCGTCGTGCCCTGCTCGCCGGTCTGCTCGATACGGATGGCTACTGCAGGTCGACGGGCGGAATCCAGTTCTCCGTGACGAACGAGCGGTTGGCCCGCGACTTCTTCGAACTGGTGTTGAGTCTCGGCTACCAGGCTCGGATGCGCACGAAGCCGGTAAGGGGACGGCATCCGCACACATCGACCGCATACATCATCTCGTTCGCCACATCGGACAAGGTGTTCCGGCTGTCCCGGAAGCTGTCGCGTCTCAACACGAATGTCCGACAGACGAACCACTACCGCTATGTCACCGATGTCGTGCCGGTGATGTCCGTTCCAGTGCGGTGCGTCCAGGTGGACAACGCCGACCACATGTATCTCGCCGGGACGACGTGCGTCCCGACGCACAACTCCTTCCTCGGCGGCGGCGTCGTCTACAAGACGCTGCGGGCTGGTGCGCACTGGACCGTGCTCGACCCGTCGGGTCCGCTGTCGAAGCTGTGCGACATGCCCGAGCTGCGCCCGTACGCGCGGCCGATCAACCTGCTCAACGCCGAGCCGGGCATCCTCAACCCGTACCGCGTGGTGGCCGAGCCGCAGTTCGAGCACTTCCACGACGAGGAGGACCCGGAGCGCGCGTGGCGGCGGGAGAAGGCGCTCGCCGCGGCCACCCGGCGCCGGCTCGTGCTCGACGTGCTGAGCGGTCTGCTGCCCTACGACGTGGCCCGCATGCCGCAGACCCGGATCGTGCTGCTGCGCGCGGTGCGGATGGTCGGCGGTCGGCAGGACGCGGACCCGAGCCTGGTGTTCGAGGCGCTGCGCCGGGACGCGAGCGAGCACCACGAGCACGCCGTCGTGGTCGCCGACTTCCTCGACGAGATGCGTGAGCGCATGCAGCTGCTCATCCCCGAGGAGAACGCCGACCCGTACCACGACCAACGCGACGACCGGCTGACCGTGCTCACCATGGCGGGCCTGACGCTGCCCAAGGACGGCGTGGGCCGCGAGCACTGGACCGACGCCGAGGCGCTCGGCGTGGAGATGCTGAACCTCGCCGCGTGGCTCACCCAGCGCTCGATCTACGAGCGGCCGAAGGACCTGCGCAAGGGCGTCTGGATCGACGAGGCCTTCTTCCTGTCCGAGGTGCCGACCGGCCGCGTGCTGATGAACCGGTTCGCCCGCGACTCCCGCAAGTGGAACGTCCGGGTCCTGCTCAGCTCGCAGATCCCGGCGGATTTCCTGCGCATCCAGGGCTTCGTGACGCTGCTCGACTCGGTGTTCGTCGGCCGGCTGGACGACGAGTCCGCGCAGGCGGACGCCTTGCGGCTGCTGAAGGTTCCGGTCGGCGCCGGCTACGAGCAGGTGATCGCGAGCCTCGGCCGGCGGCCGGGCGCGCACCGCGACACGATGCGCGACACCTCGCCGCGCCAGTTCATCTTCGGCGACGGCGCGGGCGGCGTGGAGCGCATCCGGATCGACCTGTCCGGGCCACACCTCGATCACCTGCGCTTGTCGCTGGACACCACGCCGGACGCGCTGCGCGACGGGACCGCCGGCGCCGTGGCCGCCTCGGACCAGCACGCGCCGTCCCTGCCCGACGACGAGGACCCCGAGCCCCCGCGCGACGGCAGCGCCGAGGCCGACTACGCCGACGAGGAGCGGGACGAGTTCGACATCGCCGCCGAGTTCGAGCTGGGCCTCACCGACGGCGACCTCCCCACCGACAAGCCCGCCGACAAGGCATCCGACAAGGCCACCGACGCGCCCGCCGACGAGGTGGAGCCCGCCGACCGGGAAGCGAGCCCCGAGGCGTCACCCGACGGCAAGGCCGGCGGCGGGTCGCATCCCGTCGACCAGCGGGGCAACGGCTCGGGTGGCGGCACCAGCCCGGACGGGGGCAAGGCCAAGGCAGGGAAACCGGGACGAGTGGACGCGGCATGATCACGATCCTGGTGGTGGTGGCCGCCGTGCTGATCATCGTGGCGCGGCGGCGACGCGGACATTCCGCCACCCGGGTCCGTTCCGGCAGAGGGGCCGCCCTGCTCCTGGTGTCCGGCCTGCTCGGCCTGAGCACGATCCTCGGCTCGCCGGCGATGGCCCAGCCGGCCGAGGACACCAGCTGCGCGCCGTTCCCCGAGCGCCCCGGTGCCGGCATGGCCGGGGCGATCGACCCGCCGCAGGGCAACGGCCTGCGCGGCGGCGAGGGCAGCGGGGTTCCCTACACCGACGCGAAGTTCCCGAACAGCCCGTACCGCGACCACGGCTACGCGGGCATGATCTGGCACGTCTACGACCCGAACTGCAACGAGCCGCTGTCGCTGGCCAACCCGAGCGTCACGATCGACACGTGGGCCGGCAACGAGCTGTTCAACGTCGGCAAGAACATCGTCGCCGCCACCAACTCGCTGCACTACACGCTCTACCAGGGCGGCGTGCTCGGCGGGCTGAACGACCAGATCGGCGACGCCGCGGCCGCCGTGTTCGACAACGTCTTCGTGCAGCTGTTCAGCATCTTCATGCTCATCCTCGCGGTCGCCATGTTCCGCCAGATCTGGCGCGGTGACCTGGCATCGGTCAGCAAGCGCACCCTGTGGGCGCTCGGCGGGATGTGGCTCGCGGCCTCGACCCTGGTCCTGGTCAACAACTACGACGCGGTCGACCGGCTGATCGTGGATACCACCACCGGCATCCAGAACGGGTTCGAGGATCCCAACCGGGACGACGTGCAGCAGCACGTGCTGCCCAACGAGCTGCACACCCGCGTGGTCTACGAGAACTGGCTGCGGGGCGAGTTCGGCAAGCCCGACGACCCCAAGGCGCTGGAGTTCGGCCGCCCGCTGCTGGCCGCGCAGGCCTGGACCCGCGACGACCTGGTGTCCGGGCGCGACGCGAACGACCAGCTCGAGGCGGACAAGCGCGCGGAGTACCAGCGGATCTACAACGAGCTCGGTGCCGCCCAGGGCTACTTCACCGGCACCGAGGGCAGCCGCACGGGCGCCGGGTTCCTGGGCGTGTTCCAGGGGATCGTGTACTCGCTCTTCCAGTTCCTCGCCAAGCTGGCGGTGCTGCTGGCCCAGCTCCTGCTGCGGATCTTCACGCTCGCCGCACCGGTGATCGGGCTCGTGGCGCTGGTCCACCACGACATCCTGCGCAAGGTCGGCCGGGCGGTCGGCGCGGTCGTGCTGAACGTGCTGATCCTGGCCGTGCTCGCGGGCATCCACTTCCGGTTCCTGCAGATGATCTTCGGCCCGGACGTGCAGCTGTCGATGCTCACCCAGATGCTGCTGGCCGGCATCGTCACGCTGGTGTTCCTGATGGTCGGCCGGCCGCTGCGGCGGATGTGGCAGATGGTGGAGCTGTCCGTCGGCGCGGCCGGCGCCTCGATGCCCACCAGGGGCGGCCTGTTCTCCCGGTTCCGGCGCCGCAAGGGCACGCCGGCCCAGCGCGGTCCGCAGGACGAGTTCTGGGACCAGCTGCGCGACGAGGAGCTGGCCGGCGACACCGTGGCCACCACGGGCGGACGCATGCGCCGGCCGCGGCCGGAGGCGACCGGCCCGGTCACCGCGACCGCCGAGCGGCTCGACACCCGGCGCAACCTCCCGGGCGGGCGGTCCGCGATCCAGGGTGCGGACGTCAACCCGGCGCTGCTGCCGACCGGCGTGCCCGGCCGGCGGGGTCCGGCGGAGGCGCTGCCCCGCCACTCGAGCCGCCTCGTGGACACCGCGCCGGTCACCGACCGCAACCTGGACTGGGGCGAGGACGCCGTCGTGATCCCGTCCCGGGTCGGCACCCGCCGGGGCGAGGCGGCCGGACGGTTCGAGAGCGCCGCGGCCGCGCCGCGCCCGCCCAGCCCGCGCCCGGCCGACGTGGAGATGATCGCCGGCCGCCCGGTGCACGTGGTGTACCGGCCGTCGCGCGGGCTCGAGGTACGCGAGCAGGTGCCGCGCCGGGCACCGCGCCAGACGCCCCGCCAGATGCCGCTGCGCGACGGGCCGCGCGACACGGACGCGGTGGTGAGGTGACATGCCGATCCGCACCAACCGCGGCCGCGCCGCGGTGTACCGCAAGCTCTGGGGCTGGCCGATGCGCTCGCCCGCGCACCTCGTGGGGGTCGTCCTCGTGGTCGTCGCGGTCGTGCTCACGGTCGGCCTGGTCGTCCCGCGGCTAGCCGGCTCCGGCGACGGTGGCTCCGGCGCCGCGGCCGAGACCACCGGCAGCACCTCCGACGCGGCCGGTGACACTGGCGGCGCCGAGCCCGGCACGAGCAGCGGCGGCCTCGCGCCAGGCCAGACCGGAGAAGCCACCAGCGACCTGCCCACCCGGCTGCCCTCGCCGCCGCAGCGACCGACGTCCGCGCCGCCCGCGGACGAGGCGCTCAAGGTGGCCGAGTCGTGGGGCAAGGCGTGGGTGCACCACCCGAAGGGCACGACGACCGAGACGTGGCTCGACGGGCTGCGCCCGTACACCACCGAGGAGTACCTGGTGGAGATGGCCACCGTGGACCCGGAGAACATCCCGGCCACCAAGGTCACCGGGCCGCCCGTGCCGAAGGAGTCGTACACCAGCTCGGTGACGGCGAACGTGCCGACGGACGGCGGCACCATCGCGGTCACGGTGATCGACACCCCGCAGGGCTGGCGAGTGGCGTTCTACGAGCAGGTGGCGTGATGAAGGCGGGGTTCCTGGTCGGCGGCCTGGTGGCGGTGGTGACCGTCGCGGTCGTCGGCGTCAGCGCGGTGACCATGGTCGTCAACGAGGAGCAGGCGGCCGACCGGGCGCGCCGGGCGAACCAGTCGTGCAACGCGATGCTGGGCCCGATCACGAGCGGCCCGGCCGGCAGCGGCGCGGCCGCCGCGGCCCAGCTCACCGACGAGCAGCGCGAGACTGTCGCGAAGATCATCGCGATCGGCAAGAAGCGGAAGATGCCGCCGCGCGCCTGGCAGGTGGCCATCCAGGCCGGCATGACCGAGTCCGGCCTGCGCAGCCTGGCCTACGGCGACCGCGACTCGCTGGGTATCTTCCAGATGCGCCCGTCGATGGGCTGGGGCACGCCCGAGCAGGTGACCAACGCCGAGTACGCGATCAACAAGTTCTACGACGTGCTGATCGAGGTGCCGAACTGGGCCGAGCAGCGGCCCGGCGAGTCCGCCCAGGACGTCGAGCGGTCCGCGTTCCCGGACCGGTACCACCAGTGGGAACCGATGGCCGCGCACCTGATCGGCAACGTCGGCCTGGTGGCCGACCCGACCGGGTGCGGCGAGGGCACCGGCCGGCTGCTGCCGGCGCCGACCAAGCAGGCCGGCAACGCGATCAAGTGGGCGCTGGGTCAGCAGGGCAAGCCGTACCAGTGGGGCGCGCTCACCACGCACCAGGACTCCTTCGACTGCTCCAGCCTGATGTTGCAGGCCTACCGCGAGGCCGGTGTCACTCTCCCGAGGGTTTCTCGCCAGCAGTTCCAGGCCGGCGCGCTGCTCCCCGTGGAGCAAGCGCAGCCCGGTGACCTGCTGTTCTGGGCCTACGACCCGAGCAATCCGGCCACCATCCACCACGTTGCCATGTACCTCGGGGACGGCAAGATCGTGGAGGCCCAGCAGACGGGGGTGCCCGTGCACGTCCGGCCGGTGAGCTTCACGGAGAACGAGTTGGTGCCCCAGGCCGTGCGGCCGGGCGTGTAGATCTTGGGGATCGCGATGACCATGTACCCGCCGCCGGTTGGCCGACCCGCGTCCGCCACCCCGGTACACGACTACCTGTCCGCGGGCCCCCATCCCGGCGTGCCGGAGGGGTACGTGGTGCTGCCGCAGGCACTGGTCGAGTCGATGCCGCTGCCGTGGCAGCAGGCGATGACGCAGATCCTCGCGGAGTTCCACCAGGCCTACGGGCACCTCACGTGGCCGGAGTACCGAGTGGTGCCCTCGCGGCGCGAGCGGCTGGTGAACCTCGACGAGGAGCAGCTGGCCGAGGTCGGCTACCTGGTGGAGATCGACGCCGACGGCGAGCTCGTGTACCGGGAGCGCACCGGCCGGCGGCTCGACAAGCCCGAGGAGGTCGAGGTCCTGGTGTCCTACCCGGACCCGCTCCCGTCCCAGTACCGCAACGCGAACGAGGACACGCCGCCACGCGGATTCCCGGCCCCGCAGGGCGGTCCGGGCCCCTGGTCCTGACTGGCCCTAACTGGTCCTCACTGATTGCGAGGCTGGTTGAAGCGCAGCATGTTGCCGGAGGGATCGCGGAAGGCGCAGTCGCGGACGCCGTAGGGCTGGTCGATCGGCTCCTGCAGCACATCGCCGCCCGCGGCCCGGATGCGCTCGAAGGTGGCGTCGCAGTCGTCGGTGCTGAAGATGACGCCGCGAAGCAGGCCCTTCGCCAGCAGCTCCGCCATGGCCTGCTTGTCGGCGGGCGAGGCGTTCGGGTCCGCGAGGGGCGGTTCGAGGACGAGGTTCACGTCCGGCTGCGACGGCGCGCCGACAGTCACCCAGCGCATCCCCTCGAACCCGACGTCGTTGCGCACCTCCAGGCCGAGAACGTCCCGGTAGAAGGCGAGGGCCCGGTCGTGGTCGTCCACGGCGATGAAGCACTGTGAAAGCTCGATGTCCATGCGATCACGCTACGGGCGGGAGGTGGGCTTCGCTTCTCTGTTCCTGATCGGTCGCGTGTAGATCTTGGCGACGCAGGCCGGGATGGCGGCGCCCTCGTCATGGCTGCGGCCCCGGTACGCGCTCGGGCTCTCGCCGACCAGCTCGGTGAACCGCGAGCTGAACGACCCCAGCGACGTACAGCCGACCGCGAAGCAGACGTCCGTCACCGTCAGGTCACCCCGCCGCAGCAGCGCCTTGGCCCGCTCGATCCGGCGCGTCATCAGGTAGCTGTACGGCGTCTCCCCGAAGGCAGCGCGAAAGCTGCGGGAGAAGTGGCCCGGTGACATGAGGGCGACGCGCGCCAGCTCCGGAACGTCGAGCGGCTTCGCGTACTCGCGGTCCATCCGGTCACGGGCCCGGCGCAGCCGGACGAGGTCCTCCAACGTCACGCGACCACCATCTCACAGCGCCCGACGCCGGGGTCGCCGCAGCTGAGACCCGATGCGGCCACGAACATCACGACCTACTCGCCGACGTCCGACCCGCGCAGGTGCGGAGCCTGCTCGGCGAGCATGTCGAGCTGGGCGCGCACCCGGACGAAGTCGGAGTCCTCGCGCAGCTCGAGCGCGATGGCGGCGGCGCGCTCGGTGGTCTCGGCAAACGACTTCTCGGCGACCCGCAGCAGGTCCAGGACCTGCGACGCGGTCTCGCCGAGCTCGCCGGAACCGGGCGGCGCGAGGCTCTCCCCGAGCCGGGCGAGCCGCAGCGCCTCGGACAGGTCGTCGTCCAGCGTCTCGCCGATCCCCGCGAACCAGTCACGCCCGGCGCCGTCCGGCAGCGTGGCGACGACCGAGTGGTAGGCGGCGACCGATCGCGCGCAGGTCCGGTACGACCGGGCCCAGCGCCCGGAGGTGTGCAGGCCGTGCACGGGGATGTGCTGCCTCGCGCGGGCGGCCTCGGCCTCGCGGGCCGCCTCACGCTCGGCGACGCTCGGGTTGCGCAGCCACGTCCGCACGGCGAACTGGGCAGGCAGCCCCAGCAGCGCACCGATCAGCGCGCCGATCGGCATCATCACGATCAGCCCGGCCGCGAAATTGGCGGCCGTGGAGTTGTCCGCACCGCGTTCGCCCGGGTTCGCCGCGTACAGCGCCGCCACGCCGATCATCGCGACGGCGCCGACCGCGGCGAACACCAGCCAGCCCATCCGCGCGACCGTGTGCGACACCGGACCGCCGCGCAGCTTCATCCGCACGCGCCAGTCGTCACGCCGGTTCCGGTTCATCGCCCACCTCCCTCGCCGATGGAGGCTAGTGTCCCCGCGGCCGCCACGCGTCCGTTCCCGCGGTGTCCATGGTTCGCTTCGCTCCTGCGCTACTCGCCGTCTTCCTCCGTGCGATGCTCGGCGCTGGCCCGCCTGCGCTTGTCCTCCGTCCAGACCGAGGACAATTCACGACGAGCCGGCGTCGGTCGCAACCATCGGCGTTGCCGTCGCCGGCGAGGTTGGGAATTGTCCTCGCAGAACGCTGCGTCGCTCTCGCTCACGGTGTCCGATGGTTCGCTTCGCTTCTGCGCTGTTCGCCGTCTTCCTCCGTGTGATGCTCGGCGCTGGCGCGCCTGCGCTTGTCCTCCGTCCAGACGGCGAACGCTGCGTCGCTCTCGCTCACGTGTCAGTGCGTCCGGCTAAGGTGCGGGGCCATGGTGGTCAGGACCGATGGCACCGGGGTCGACTTCGCCGGGATCCGCGACGAGTTCGGCCTGCCCGCACAGTTTCCCGCCGTCGTGCTGGCCGAGGCCGAGCGCGCGGTCGCCGCCGGGATCTCCGCCGCCGGTCGCGAGGACGCCACCCGCCTGCCCCTCGTCACCATCGACCCACCCGGCGCGAAGGACCTCGACCAGGCGATGCTCGTCGAGCGCCGGGCCGGCGGGTTCCGGGTCGAGTACGCCATCGCCGACCTCGGCGCGTTCGTGGTCCCGGGCGGTGCCCTCGACCTGGAGGTACGCCGCCGCGGGCAGACCTTGTACCTGCCCGACGGCAACGTGCCGCTGCACCCCACCGTGCTCAGCGAGGGCGCCGCGAGCCTGCTGCCCGACCAGGTCTGCCCGGCCGTGCTGTGGACGCTCGACTGCGACGCCGACGGCGCGCTCACCGGTGTGCTGGTGCGGCGTGCGCTGGTCCGCTCGGTCTCCCGGTTCGACTACGACACCGTGCAGGCCGCGATCGACGCCGGCGACCCGCACCCCTCGCTGGCCGGGCTGCCCGCGTTCGGTCGGCTGCGCCGCGAGCGGGCGGTCCGGCGCGGTGCGGTCGAGCTGCGGCTGCCCGACCAGGAGGTCGAGCCCGACGGGCGGGGCGGCTGGCAGCTGGTGTTGCGCCCGCACACCGAGGTCGACGCGTGGAACGCGGAGATCTCGCTGCTGACCGGCATGGCGGCGGCCGACATCATGCTCGAGGCCGGCATCGGAGTCCTGCGCACGCTGCCCGCCGCGCAGAACGGCGCGGTCCGGTGGCTGCGCCGCTCGGCCCGCTCGCTCGGCATCGCCTGGCCGAAGGGCACGGACCCGGCCGAGCTGCTCGCCGGTCTCGACCCCGGCCAGCCGGAGGCGCTCGCGCTCTACCTGGACGCCACCCGGCTGCTGCGCGGCGCCGCGTACACGGTGTTCGACGGCACCGCGCCCGAGCTCGCCACGCACGCCGGGCTCGCCACGTCCTACGCGCACGTCACCGCGCCGCTGCGCCGGCTCGTCGACCGGTTCGGCACCGAGATCTGCCTCGCGCTGCACGCCGGCGAGCCCGTGCCGGACTGGGTCCGCGAGGCCTTACCCGACCTGCCGAAGCTGATGGAGGGCTCCGACGCGCTCGCCGGCAGGGTCGACAAGGCATGCCTCGACCAGGTCGAGGCCTGGGTGCTCGGCAGCCGGATCGGCCACGAGTTCGACGCGATCGTGCTGCGCTCGGAGGGTGGGACGGCCGAGGTGTTCCTCACAGACCCACCAGTCATCGCCAAGTGCTCCGGGGAGAATCTTCCCGAAGGTGAGACGGTTCGGGTGCGGCTAGCGAAGGCCGACGCGCGGGAGCGGAAGGTGACCTTCGAGCGCGCCTGACCCCTGGCGAGGAGGACTTCTTGACCGACGTGACAAAGCTGACCGTGGGCGTGTTCGGTGGCACCGGCCCGCAGGGCAAGGGCCTGGCCCTGCGTTGGGCACGGGCGGGCATCGACGTCGTGCTGGGCTCGCGGAGCGCGGAGCGGGGTGAGGCGGCCGCCGCCGCGCTGCGCGAGGC
>NZ_JBOHGB010000152.1:0-17056 GCF_050699935.1 Actinophytocola sp. | reverse complement strand
CGGAGCGTTGGACTCGCGGGTTCTGAGGGTTGGACTCGCGGGTTCTGAGGGTTGGACTCGCGGGTTCTGAGGGTTGGACTCGCGGGTTCTGAGGGTTGGACTCGCGGGTTCTGAGGGTTGGACTCGCGGGTTCTGAGGGTTGGACTCGCGGGATCTGAGGGTTGGACTCGCGGGTTCTGCGGGCACGCGGGGCTGGAGGCGTTTGGGCACGCGGGTCCGGAGTGCCAACTCGCGAGTTCCGAGTGGACCTCGCGTGCGGGAGTGGGGGACTCGCGGGGGTGGGTGTTAGGCCAAGGCGCGGCGGTAGGCGGACACGGTCAGCTCCGCGGTGCGGCGCCAGGTGAACTCCGCCGCGTGGGCGCGACGGTCCGCCAGCGTCGCCGGGGTCGGAGGGGTCGCCAGCGCCGCCGTGAGGGCCGCGCCCATCGCCTCCACGTCGCCGAACGGGACCAGGCTCGCGTGGCCGCCGGAGATCTCCCGTAGGGCCGCCAAGTCCGAGCACACCACCGGCACGTCGCACGCCATCGCCTCGAGGACCGGCAGGCCGAAGCCCTCCTCGCGCGAGGGCAGCACCAGTGCGGCGGCCCCCGCGACCACCGAGCGGAGGTCTACATCGGACAGGTAGCCGATGGACCGGACATGCTCGTCGCGGCGGTTGTGGCCGGGGCCGGCGAGCACCAGCGGCGGCAGGTCCGCGGTGGCCTCGTGCGCCTTCAGCAGCCAGCCCAGCGCCTTGCGCGGGCCCGCGCCGCCCACGAACAGCAGGTACGACTTCGGCAGCCCGATCCGCCTGCGCAGCGCCTCGCTCGGCGGCCGCGCGGTGAACCAGGCCAGGTCCACGCCCAGCGGCGTCACCACGATCTTTCCCGGGTCGACGCCGAGCCGCTCCGCGGTGACGTCCGCGACCGCGCGCGTCGGCGTCAGCACGACCGCCGCCCGCTCGGCGGAGCGGGCCACGAGGCGCGGCAGTTCGGCGTCGCTCGGGGCCAGCTCGTCCGGGGCGTCGAGGAACGCGAGGTCGTGGATGGTCAGCACGCCCTTCGCGCGAAGCGCCGCGGGGAGCACGAAGTTCGTGCCGTGCACGATGTCGGTGAACCCGGCGAACAGCTCGACCGGGGGGAACGGCGCCCGCAGCCAGCAGCGGCGCAGCAGCCGCGCGGACACCGGCATGCCGCGCGCCCGCGACCCGTGCGGCAGAACCTTGCGCAGCTTTCGCCAGCCACGCAACGTGAACGCCACGGCGCGCATGTCCACATCGGACATCGAGGCGAGCTCCTCGGCGAGGGCGGCGGTGTAGCGGCCGATGCCGGTCCGGTTGCCGAGCAGCGGGGTACCGTCCAGCAACACCCGAACCGGCCTAACCATCGCGCCGGCCCTTCCAGCGCTCCGCCGCGAGGCGGCGGACCCGCCCGGCCGCGCGTCTGATGAGCTCGCCCGGCCCGCCCGCGTCCAAATAGGACTTCACGAGGTCGAGGTCGCGGCGCACGACCTCGCCGACGCGCAGCGGCCTGTTCCCCACCAGCGGCGCCGCGCCCGGCAGCCGGTCCGTGGCCGGAACCGGGTTGCGGCAGAAGGAGACCAGCGGCGCGAGCACGGTCTCCCAGGTGAACCGCTCGCGCACCACGGCGATCCGCTCACGCGCCGCGCGGGCGAACTCCTCGTCGTAGAGCACCCGCTCCAGCGCGTCCGCGAGCGCCTCGGCGTCCTCGGCCGGCACCACGACGCCGAGCCGCTCGGTGCGTACCAGGTCGGCGAACGCGTCGCCGTCGGTGGTGACAATGGGCAGGCCGGCCCACAGGTAGTCGAGCACCCGGGTACGGAACGCGAACGTGGTCTCCACGTGCTCGTAGTGCGTGGTGACGCCGCAGTCCGCGTCCAGCAGCCAGTTCTGCCGCTCGTGGTAGGGCACCCACGTCTCGTTGAAGAACACGTGCCGGTCGGTCAGCCCGAGCCGGTGCGCGAGCAGCCGGGTCTGGCCGCCGATGCCCATATCCGGCACCTCGGGGTTCGGGTGGCGCATGCCGAGGAACACGAGCCGGACGTCGCCGTGCCGCCGGGCGAGCAGGTCGACCGAGCGCAGCAGCGTCAGCGGGTCGAACCAGCTGTACACGCCCCCCGCCCACAGGATCACCTTGTCGGCCCGCGCGATGTCGCCGAGCGTGCCCTTGATCGGCGAGAAGCTCTGCTGCGGCGGCTTGCCCGGCAGCCCGAACGGCGCGACCGCGAGCAGCGAGCGGACCGTCGGGTCGCTGTCGTACAGGGCCGGGGTGAGCCTGCCGAGCGCGGTCAGGTGGCCGAGCCAGAAGTGCCGCTGTCGCTCGGACGCGCACACGAAGAAGTCGCCGCGCTCCAGCTGCGTGTTGAGCACCTTGGTGACGCCGACCAGGTCCAGCTCGCGCTGCTCGTCCGTGTCGTCCTTGCCCTGCTCCAGCAGCTCCAGGTGCATCGGGTCGTAGATGTCGCAGACGACGATCTTGGTGGAGCTTGCCTTCTTCAGCTCCGGCACGAGCTCGAGCGCATGGCCCTGCAGGATCACCACGTCGGCCCAGTCGACGTGCGGGGTGAGCTCGCGGCGGCGCGCGCGCAGCACGGCGAAGGCCGCGTCGGGCGGCGCGCACGTCGGGTTCACCGTGACCAGCCGGACGTCGTGCTCCGCGGCCAGCACGTCGGCCATGTTCCACGCGCGGATCGCCGGCCCGGCCATCTTCTCGGAGATCGCGTCACCGGTGATCACCAGGATTCGCCGGCGCCCGCCGAACGCCTCCTCCAGCCCGAACACGTCGACCAGCACGTCGTGCGCGGCGAGGTAGCGGGGCAGCGGGTAGGCGGGCTCCATCGCGTTGCGCAGCAGGGGAAGCAGGTCCGCGTCCGAGCGCATCCGGGCGGCCTGCTCGACCTCGCGGGCGGCCTTGAGCGATGGCAGCAGCTCGACGAACTGGTCGATCGCCAACAGCCCCGCGAGCGTGGCCCGCGGAACCTCCACTGTGGACGAACCGGTGTTCGGGCGGCCGATCTCCAGCTGTGTCGGGTCGACCTCGCCGCGGGCGGTGGCCCGGCGCACGCACAGGGCCAGCGCGGCGGGCAGCGCCCTGGCGAGGGTGGCGTCGGAGGCGTTCTTGTACAGCGCCGCGAGCGCGTTGCGCTCCAGTAGGTACAGCTCGCGCGCGTTGTCCGCCGAGTCCACCTTGGACATCGAGGCGTGGTGGCGGTGGAACGCCAGCGAGCGCGGCTCGTAGCGCACCCGCCAGCCGCGCAGGTTCAGTCGCCAGCCGAGGTCGACGTCCTCGTAGAACATGAAGAACCGCTCGTCGAACCCGCCCAGCTCGCGGAACACGCTCGCGCGCACGAACATCGCCGAGCCGGTCGCGAACAGCACGTCGCGCGGGACGTCGTGCTCGCCGGTGTCCGGCTCGCCCGCGTGACGCTTGTAGCCCATGCCGAACCAGGTCAGCCCGGCGTCCACGAAGTCGATGACCTCGCCGTCCCAGTCGAGCACCTTGCTGGCGACCGCGGCGACCGTCGGCTCGGCACGCAGCACCTCGACGGCCGCGGACACCCAGTCGGCGTGCGGGCGGGCGTCGTTGTTGAGGAAGGCGAGTACGGTGCCGGTGGCGTGCGCGGCGCCGAGGTCGCAGCCGCCGGCGAAGCCGAGGTTGGCGCCGGCCTCGACGACCTGGACCCCGGGCTCGCGGGCGATCCGCTCGGCGCCGCCGTCGCGCGAGTCGTTGTCCACGCAGACGACCTGCAGCAGCTCGGCGGGGTAGTCCAGCTCGTCGCGCAGCGCGCGCAGGCAGGCGATGGTGTCCTCGGCGCCGCGGTAGTTGACCACGATCACCGAGACGGCCGGTCGATGCGCCGGTTCGGGCACGCGCGCTCCTTGTGGTGGTGGTGAGCGTTAGCCTGCCCTATCACATCACGTCACGAACGGTAACCCGTCGAATTCACCACCTGCCACACCGCGGCGCGCGGCACCGTCGCCCGCCGGGCGACCGCGCGGCGCTCGCGGGCCAGCGGGACCAGCCGGCCCAGCACCTCGCCCAGGACCCGCAGGCGAAGCCCGGTGCGGAAGTTCCACGCCGCCGGCACGGGCCCGCCGAGCAGGCGGCGCAGCGGCAGGACCGCGGTGAGCGCGGCGAACCGCGCGCACTCGCGCACCGCCACGGCCGCCGGGGCGCAGCGGATCAGCATGTAGAGCCGGTTGCGCTCGTTCCATCGGTGGAACTCCCGCGAGCCGGGCCGGGAGCTCGCGCCGTGCCGGTGGACCACCCGCGCCTCGGGCACCGCGAGCACGCTCCGGCCGCGCAGCCGCAGCCGCCACGAGGTGTCGGTGTCCTCGTAGTAGCAGAAGAACCGGGCCGGCACGCCGCCCGCGGCCACCAGCTCGGCCGTGCGCAGCAGTGCCGCGCCGCCGCAGAAGCCGAACACGTCCGTGGGCTCGGTCAAGTCGGTGTTGATGTCGCTGCCGTACCCGCGGCCGGTCAGGATGACGCCCAGCGAGATCGGCTCGCCGTCGGCCGACTCCATCCGCGCGCTCGCCGCGGCCGCCGCCGGGTCGGCGTCGAGCGCGTCCTCGAGCCGGGCCAGCCAGTCCGGCCGGGGCACGGTGTCGTCGTTGAGCCAGGCCACGAGCTCGGTGCCGACCTCGGGCAGGGCGGCGGCGAGCCCGCCCGCGTAGCCGGTGTTCGCCGGGAGCCGGGTGACCGCCGGCCGGGACGGGTGGGCGGCGAGCAGGTCGGCCGTGCCGTCGTCGGATGCGTTGTCCACCACCAGGATCCGGTGCGCACGGGTCTGCGTGGCGACGGCGTCGAGGCACGCCGTGATGTGCTGCGCACCGCGCCACGTGATGACGACGATCGTCGTTCGCGCCGTGTCGTTCCCGGTGGTCACGGCGGTCGACCGTACTCTGTGCCCGTGCCCGAGCTCGTCGTGCTCACCGAGCAGCTGCTGGCTCCCGTCCCGGGCGGGACGGGGCGCTACACGCGCGAGCTCGTCGTCGCGATGGCCGAGAGCGCCCCGCCTACCTGGACCGTCGCCGGTGTCACCGCGACCCACCGCGACCTGTCGGCCGCCGACGTGTCCGGCGTGGCCGGCCCGCGCGCGCTGCCGCTGCCGCGCCGCGCGCTCACCGCCCTGTGGGAGCGCGGCGTGCACCTGTGGCCCGGCGGCGACGCGGTGCACGCGCCGACCCCGCTCGCGCCGCCGGCCCCCAGGCGCGGCCGGTGCATGGTGGTGACGGTGCACGACACGGTGCCGTTCACCCATCCCGAGACGCTGACCCGGCGCGGCGCGGCCTGGCACCAGGCCATGATCAAGCGGGCCGCGCAGCGTGCGAACGCGATCGTCGTGCCGACGGTCGCGGTCGCCGAGGAGCTCGCCGAGCACGCGCCCGGTCCGGCCACGGTCGCCGTCATCCCGCACGGGGTGCCCGCGGCGTTCCGCACCGAGGTCCAGCAGGCGCAGGTGCACGCCACGTCGGTCGGCCTGGAGCTGCCGGACGCCTATGTGCTCGCGGTCGGCACGGTCGAGCCGCGCAAGGGCCTCGACGTGCTGATCGAGGCGATGGCCAAGCCGTACGCGCCGGACCTGCCGCTGGTCGTCGTGGGTCCGCGTGGCTGGGGCGAGGTCGACCTGACCGCGCTCGCCGAGAAGCACGGGCTGGCCGACGGGCGGCTGCGGGTGCTGGGTCGGATCAGCGACACCGACCTCGCGGTCGTGCTGCGTTGCGCGGCGGTGCTGGCCGTGCCGAGCCGCGCGGAGGGGTTCGGGCTGCCGGTGCTGGAGGCGCTGGCGGTGGGCACCCCGGTGGTGCACTCGGACGTGCCGGCGCTGGTCGAGGTGGCCGGTGACGCCGGGGTGGTGGTGCCCCGCGACGACGCGCGGACGCTGGCCGCGACGCTGAGTGCGGTGCTCGACGACGGTCCGGGCACGCGGCGGCGGGTCGAGCAGGGGCGGCTGCGGGCCGGCGCGTTCACCTGGCACCAGGCGGCCACCGAGCTGTGGCGCCTGCACACCCGGTTCTTCGACATGGCCAGCGCCCGATAGCGGGTCCGGTGATGGGTCCGGTAGTGGTTTTCGTAGGTTTTTCACCCGGTCGTGCCAGGCCGCGACGCGCGCGGTCGTAGTCTGCTCACGTGTCCGAACCGCGCGTGCTGATCGACGCGACCGCCGTGCCCGCGGATCGTGGCGGCGTCGGACGGTACGTCGACTCCCTGGTGTTCGCGCTGGACTCGGACGGCGCCGCGATCACCGTGGTGTGCCAGCCGCGCGACGTGGAGCTCTACGGCCGGCTCGCGCCGAGCTCGCGGGTCGTGCCGACCTCGGAGTCCAACGCCACCCGCACCGCGCGGCTGACCTGGGAGCAGACCACCTTGCCGCGGCTGGTGCGACGGCTGGGCGTGGACGTGCTCCACTCGCCGCACTACACGACCGCGCTCGCGAACCCGGCGGCGTCGGTGGTCACCCTGCACGACGCGACGTTCTTCACCGACGCGATGCTGCACCACTCGATCAAGGCCCGGTTCTTCCGGGCGTGGACCCGTACGGCGCTGGCCCGTGCCTCGCTGTGCGTGGTGCCGTCGGCCGCGACCGCCGCCGAGCTCGCCCGGGTGGCGCGCGCGGACGTCCGCCGGATGGAGATCATCCAGCACGGCGTGGACAGCGAGCGGTTCCACCTGCCGACGGCCGAGGAGGTCGTGGCGGCGCGGTCGCTCGTCGGGCTCGGGGCGGACGAGCCGTACGTGGCGTTCCTCGGGGCGCTCGAGCCGCGCAAGAACGTGCCGGCGCTGATCCGCGGGTTCGCGGAGGCGTGCCGGGGCCGCGAGTGCCCGCCCGCGCTGGTCCTCGCCGGCCAGCCGGGCTGGGACCGCCAGGTGGAGCGCGCGCTGGACGACGTGCCGCACCGGCTGCGGGTCATCCGCGCCGGCTACCTGCCGTTCGACAACCTCGCCGGGTTCCTCGGCGGTTCGGAGCTGGTCGCGTACCCGTCGCTGGGCGAGGGCTTCGGCCTGCCGGTGCTGGAGGCGATGGCGTGCGGGGCGTGCGTGCTGACCACGCGGCGGCTGGCGCTGCCCGAGGTCGGCGGCGACGCGGTGGCGTACTGCGGGGTCGGCGCGGGGGACATCGCGGCGGCGCTGACGGAGCTGCTGGACGACGCCGGCCTGCGGTCCGGGCTGGCCGCGGCGGCGCAGCGGCGGGCGAAGGAGTTCTCGTGGCTGACGAGCGCGGAGGGGCACCGGGCCGCGTACGCGCGGGCGCACCGGGTTCATCGCCGTGGTCGCTGACCGTGCAGAATAGGTGCCCGTGTCTGCCGAATATGGCTCTGAGCTGGCCGTTGTCATCGTGACCTACTCGCCGGGCGAAACCCTCGACCGGTGTTTGGACACGCTGGCGAAGGCCACCGAGCGGCCGGTGCACGTGGTGTTGGCGGACAACGGTTCCACCGACGGCGCGCCCGAGCGGGCGGCCGCGGAGCGGGAGAACGTGACGCTCGTGCGCACCGGCGGCAACCTCGGCTACGGCACCGCGGCGAACCGCGGCGTCGCCTCCCTCGACCCGTCGTACGGCTGGATCGTGGTGGCGAACCCGGACGTCGAGTGGGGCGACGGCGCGCTGGACACGTTGCTGGACGCGGCATCCCGGTGGCCACGCGGCGGTTCGTTCGGCCCGTTGATCAAGGAGCCGAACGGGGCGGTGTACCCGTCGGCCCGGCTGGTCCCGTCGCTCGGCCGGGGCATCGGTCACGCGGTCGCCGGCCGGGTCTGGCGGGGGAACCCGTGGACGCGCGCGTACAAGCAGACGGACACGTCGGTGGCCGAGCGGACCGCCGGCTGGCTGTCCGGCTCGTGCCTGCTGGTGCGCCGGTCGGCGTTCGACTCGGTGGACGGTTTCGACCCGCGCTACTTCATGTACTTCGAGGACGTCGACCTCGGCGACCGCCTGGGCCGGGCGGGATGGCAGAACATCTACGTGCCGTCGGCCGAGGTGGTGCACATCCAGGGCCACTCCACGGCTCGCGCGTCGGACGCGATGCTGGCGGCACACCACGCCAGCGCGTACCGGTACATCGCCGACCGGCACCGGGGCTGGCAGTGGGCACCGGTGCGCTGGGCCGTCCGCGCCGGGCTCGCCGTGCGGTTGAAGCTGGAGCCCCGGAAGTCCTGAGCCCGTCCACAGCCGCCACCCAAGGCGCCCGATTTCGTCGGTGTGCGCCGGTAGTCTGGAAATCGGGGGCTCCCCGGGACGTTGTCCACAGCCCTACTCCGCGCCGCCCGAAAATGTCGGCCCGTCCCGCTAGGCTGGAATCAGGGGGACCCCCTCGCGGTTGTCCACAAGTCGAGTGGCTGTCCACAGATTCGCGGGCGCACGCGGGACTTGTCGGTTTCCGCCGGTACGCTGGTTTTCGGGGGGCCGGAGGCCACACCCGCGAGGCTCGGCGTGCCCGCGCGAGGTCTCGCGCTGGGGTCAGCCGTCCAGGCGCTGGGAAAGGCTTCCGGTGCCGGTGGGCGGCTCTTTCGTCGTCGGGATCAGGCCGTCCAGTTCCTCCGTCTTCTGCGCGGGCGCCGACGTGCTCTCCGGCTCCTGCTGCCGCGCCTCCGGCTGGCGGATGTCCGATTCCCTGTGGGCGTCCGGCGTCGGCTGCCGCGTGTCCGGTGCCACCTGCGTGGGCTGCGTCGGCTGGTCGGCGTTCGACTGGTGCGCGTCCGGCTTCGGGCGGGTGTCCATCTTCTGCTGGCGGGCGGCGATGCTCTGGGCGCGCGCGTGTTCGATGCGCCGCTGGCGCGAGCGGATCCCGGGCGGCGAGCTGACCACGTCGGTCATCGCCTCCTGCGCGATCGCCGGGATGTTCTCCGCCGGCCCCCCGGAGCGCGGCACCACCAACGTCGAGTCCGGGTCGTCGCCACGCTCGTCGTTGGAGCTGACCATGACCCGCGGAATCTGCAGCGTGCTCGCGGCGTCCATGGGTGAGACGGCGCTTTCCGGCGTCACCACGAATGCGCCTCGCGCCCGGGCTTTCGCCAGTGCGGTGTCAGCCCGTTCACGGGGGTCCATACCTCGACCACTCCCTGCGCGCCGTGTGGATGTCGTGCCCCAGCGTATTCCCTCCCGGCCCCCCGCGTCAGCAGGAGAACCGAAAACGATCTTTCTCACATGTGCGCCACGTAGCCCTTCTCGCGCAGCAGTTCGGTGAGCTTCTTGATGTCCTGCGCCCGATCCCGCCGGCATACCAGCACCGCGTCCGCCGTGTCGACGACGATCAGGTCCGCCACGCCGAGCGTCGCGATCACCCGCGAGGAGCACGGCACCGCGATGACGCCGTCACCGTCGACCACGACGACCGGCGGGGACTCGGCCAGACCCGTCACGTCCACCACGCGCCCGCCGCCCTCGATATCCTTGCCCAGCAGGTCACCGAGGGTCTCGAAGTCCCCGATGTCGTTCCAGCCGAAGGCGCCCGGCACCGTGGCGACCTTGCCCTCCGCGGCCGCCGGCTCCATGACCGCGTACTCGACGGCGACCTTCGGGACCGTCGGCCACGCCTCGGCCAGCACGGTCTCCTGCTCGTCGCCGTCCCACGCCCGCGCGATCGTCCGGATCGGATCGTGCACGTCCGGCCGGCGCGCGGCGAGCTCGGCGAGGAAGACGTCCGTGCGCCACAGGAACATGCTCGCGTTCCACAGGTACCGCCCGGACGCGACGTAGGACTCCGCCACCTCGGCCGACGGCTTCTCCTTGAACTCCAATACAGTTCGCACGGTTCCGGCCTCGGCCGGCTCGCCGAGCCGCAGGTAGCCGTACCCGGTCTCGGGTCGGGTCGGCGTGATGCCGATCGTCATCAGCTTGCCGGCCGCGGCTCCTTCGACCGCGTGCCGGACGGTGTCGGTGAACGCGGCGGTGTTCGTGATCAGGTGGTCCGCGGCGAAGGACGCCATCACCGCGCCGGGGCTGCGTTCCTCGATGACCGCCGCCGCGAGCGCGATCGCGGCGCACGAGTCACGGGCGAACGGCTCGACGAGGATGTTGCGTTCGGGCAGCTCGGGCAGCTGGCGGATGACCGACGTGGCGTGCGCGGTGCCGGTGACCACCAGCAGGCGCTCGGGCGTGCACATCGGCGCCAGGCGGTCGAAGGTCGCCTGCAGCAGCGAACGGTCGGTGCCGGTGAGCGCGTGCAGGAACTTCGGGTTCGCGGCGCGGGAGAGCGGCCACAGCCGGGTGCCGCTGCCCCCCGCGGGCACCACCATGTGCAAGTCGGTCGAGCTCATCCGCAGACGATATCCGGGGTACGGTCGGTTCCCGTGAGCGAGCCTGCGAGCGAGCCATCGGCACAGAGCGAGCCTGCGGAGCGTGCGTTCACCCCGGCCTTCCCGCTGGACGTCGCCGGGGTGCTCGCGCCGTTGCGCCGCGGGTACGCCGATCCCGCGTTCCGCCGCACCGAGGACGGCGTGACCTGGCTGGCCGCCAACACGCGGGACGGTCCGGGCACGCTCGCGCTGCGCCGCCCGGGTGGCGAGGTGCGGGCGTCCGCGTGGGGGCCCGGTGCAACGGCGCTGCTGGACGGCGTGCCGGCGTTACTGGGCGCGCACGACGACGACTCGGACTTCACCGCGCACCACCCACTCGTCGCCGACCTGCGCAGGCGGATGCCGGCGCTGCGGCTCGGGTCGACGGGGCGGGTGTGGGACCTGCTGGTGCCGTCGATCCTGGAGCAGAAGGTGACCGGCTACGAGGCGCGCCGGTCGTGGCGGGACCTGTGCCGCCGGTTCGGCGAGCCGGCGCCCGGGCCCGTGCCGGACGGGATGCGGGTGCCGCCGACGCCGCGCGCGATCCTGTCGATCGCCGACTGGGAGTGGCACCGGGCCGGCGTGGACGGTGCCCGCCGGCGCGCGCTCGTGGCGGCGGCGCATGCGGCGCACCGCCTGGAGCGGGCCGCGACGCTGCGGGGCAAGCCGGGCCGGGACCTGCTGCGCACGGTGCCGGGCATCGGCTTCTGGACCGCGGCGGAGGTGGCACAGCGCGCGTGGGGCGACGCGGACGCGATCAGCGTGGGCGACTTCCACATCCCGAGCATCGTCGGATACGCCCTGTTGGGCCGGAAACTCGACGACGTGGGCATGCTCGAGGTGCTGGCCCCGTACGCACCGCACCGGCACCGCGTGGTGCGCTACCTGGAGGCCGCCGGCGTCTCCCGCCCCCGCTTCGGCCCGAGGTTCTCCCCACGCGACTACCGCGAGATGTGAGCGCCGCCGGTCTGTCTACATCGGACACAAGTCGACCCTGGCCACACGACGCGCCGGCCACCATCGAGACCCCACCGACTCCGCCAGCCCGCCCGGCCCACAACCCCGACCCGCCGGCCTCGCGGAGCCGCAGCCCCCGACCCGCCAGCCTCACGCGCACGCCCACACCGTGATCCGCGGCCCCCACCCTCTCCGGGGGCCACCCCACCACGCCAGTCTACCGGCGGGGGCTGACAGGGCCGAGGGGCAAGATCGACTTGTGGACAGGTGGGTGGGTTGTGGATGGAGGGCTCGGGTGCTTGGGTCAGGCCGGGGTGGGGGTGGGGGTGGGGGTGGGGGTGGGTAGGTAGCCGGCCGCTCCGAGCATCTCCGCCAGGCCGTTGGCGCCGTTCGGGTCGGGCAGGTCGTCGACGGGCCACCAGCGTAGGTCCAGGGACTCGTCGCTGCGCACCGGCTCCGCGTCCGGCGGGGCGTGCACCACGAACCGGACATCGAAGTGGCGGGTCGGGACGCCCAGGGAGCACGTGATCGGGTGGACGTCGACGTGCACCGGGGCCGGCTCGATCGTGAGGCCCTCGATGCCCGACTCCTCCGCCGCCTCCCGCAGCGCCGCGCCCGTCAGCGTCGAGTCCGACGGCTCGCAGTGCCCGCCCAGCTGCAGCCACACGCCGACCCTCGGATGCAGCGTCAGCAACACGTGCGTGCCGTCCGCGGAGAGCACCAGCGCCGACGCCGTGAGGTGCCCGGGCTCGCACGACCGCGCGCACGCGTCCGGCCGCGCCGCCAGGAAACCCAGGAACGCCTCGCGCAGCGATCGCTGACCGCGCGCGGCCGGCCGCCAGTCCCCGAGCACGGACACCGCGTCCGCGTGCACGCCCTGTGCCACCGACCCACTCGCACTCATCGCTGGAGGAACCCGTCGCCGGGGTCGGGCTCGGGCCGGTGCGCGATCTCGCCGTGGGGGTGGCCGAGTGCGACCGCGCCCAACGGCTCCCACGAGTCCGGCAGCTCGAGCAGCGAGCGCACCCGGTCGGCGTGGGACACCGGCACCAGGCACGAGCCGAGCCCCTCCGCCGCGAGCGCGACCCGCAGGCCGTGCACGGCCGCGCCGGCCGCGGTGGCCGCCGTGCGGGAGCCCACCGCGAAGGCCAGCACGATCTCCGTCGCCCCGTAGAGCACGTCCTCGCCGGCGACCTCGTCCAGCAGCTGCTTGCGCCGAACCCGGTCCGCGAGGTGCACGAACCGCACGTCATCCGCGCCGGAGGAGGTCAGCGCCGCCCCGGCCGCCCAGCGCAGCACGGCGGGGTCCACCTGCACATCGTCGAACGAGCGCACCGCGGGGAGCAGGGCCGACGAGCGCCGGCCGAGCGCGACGGCCTCCGCGGTGCCCAGCCGGAACAGGTCCTCGTCCACCGGCCGTACCAGGTCGCGCGCCCGGGCGTCGGAGTCGCCGATCTCGAGACCCCGCACGACCGCCACCGGCACCGCGCCCAGCTTGCCCTTCACCAGGTCCGCCGCCCCCGCGACCTCGTCGGCCACCGCGATCTCGGTGACCGCGAGCTCGTTGCCCTGCCGGTCGACCCGACCCCGGTACGCGTGCAGTACGCGCAGCCCCGACGAGCCGATCGCCACGTCCGTCTGGCCCACCCGCCACGCCCGGCCCATCGTGTCCGTGACGACCACCGCCACCTCCACGCCGAGCCGCTCGCGCAGGCCGTTGCGCAGCGCGAGCGCCGACGCGTCCGGGTCCGCCGGCAGCAGTGCCAGCTCGTCACCGGCCACATTGGACGCATCGACGCCGGACGCCGCCTGGACGATGCCCAGGTGGTTCTCCGTGATCAGCGTGCGCGCGCGGCGGGCCAGGATCCGCACCGACTCGTCGAACACCAGCTTGCGGCGGATCCGGTCGCGCTCCTCCGGGTCGGCCGGCACCCGCACGAGCCTTCCCTCCACTTTGGACACGATCTTGCTGGTCACCACCACTATGTCGCCCGAGCGCAGCCAGCGCGCCGCCTCGGCGACCGCCGCGGTCAGGTCGTCGCCGGGACGGAACTCCGGCAGCCCCTCGACGGGCAGGACCTCCAGGCGGGCCACGGCGTGGTCAGCGGATCGGTCAGTCAAGGGACACCCCGGCCAGCGAGAACGCGGCGCGCGCCATCTCCGCCGTCGCGTCCACATCGGACATCAGCAGCGGCACGGCCCGCACCTCGACGTCCGGCACCACCGCCGGGTCGCCGGTGTGCACCAGCCAGCCGTCCAGCAGCCCCTCGGCCGAGTGCCGGCGGGAACCGTAGTGCCGGCCCACCGCCTCGGCCGTCGTGTCCACGCCGATCGCGGCCAGGCAGGCGTCGGCCATGCCGCGTACCGGCCGGTCGTCGACGATCGGGGAGACGCCGACGATCCGCGCGTCGGTCTTCACCAACGCGGTCCGCACGCCGGGCACGGACAGCACGGTGCCGATGCTCACCACCGGGTTCGACGGCGCCAGCAGCACCACGTCCGCGGCGGCGATCGCGTCGAGCACGCCCGGGGCCGGCACGGCCTCCTCGGCGCCGATGGGCACGATCGAGTGCGCGGTCAGCGCGGCGTGGTGGCGGATCCACCACTCCTCGAAGTGGATCGCGCGCCGCTCGCCCGACTCGGGATCGTCGACCACCACGTGGGTCTCCACCCGGTCGTCGGACATCGGCAGCAGCCGCACGCCCGGCCGCCAGCGCGAGCACAGCGCCTCGGTCACCGCGGAGAGCGGGTAGCCGGCACGCAGCATCCGGGTACGCACCAAGTGGGTGGCGATGTCCTTGTCGCCCAGCCCGAACCACTCCGAGCCGGCGTCGTACGCGGCGAGCTCGTCCTTGACCGTCCAGGTCTCGCCGGTACGGCCCCAGCCCCGCTCGGTGTCGATGCCCCCGCCCAGGGTGTACATGCACGTGTCCAGGTCCGGGCAGATCCGCAGCCCGTGCAGCCACACGTCGTCGCCGGTGTTCACGAGCGCGGTCACCTCGTGCCGCGACTCGGTGCCGGGCAGCCCCAGCGCGTGCTTCACCCCCAGCAGGAACCGCGCCCCGCCGACGCCGCCGGCCACCACCACAACCTTCACGCCCGCGATCCTCGCACGCGCGCGGCGACCGCCCGTCAGCGCCAGAAGAAGAACGCCAGGTTGCCGACCGCCGACAGGAACTCGTCCCCGCCGACCGCGCCGTACACGGTGTTCGAGATGTCGAAGAAGACCGTGCTGACGCCGGGGATGCCGATGAGGCAGGCGAACAGGATCAGCGGCGCCCACGGCCGGGCCTTGGCGCCGAACCGCCGCGCCTCGTGGGACAGGTGCGGCTCGAGCGCGCCCCAGCCGTCCAGTCCCGGGATCGGCAGCATGTTCAGCACGAACGCCATGATCTGGAACAGCGCGAGGAACGACAGCGCGCCGGCGAGCGGCAGGCTCGGGTCGAACGCCTCGATCGAGACGATCAACAGCCCGCCGAGCACGAGGTTCGACAGCGGTCCGGCGAGCGAGACCATGGAGTCGATCGCCTTGGACCGCAGGGAGTAGTGGTTGATCCACACCGCGCCGCCGGGCAGCGGGATGCCGCCGATCGCCAGGATCAGCAGTGGCAGCACCAGGCTGAACACCGGGTCGGTGTAGCGGCGCGGGTCCAGCGTCAGGTAGCCCTTGAAGTACACCTCGCGGTCCCCGCCGCGGTAGGCCACGATCGCGTGACCGAACTCGTGCAAGCACAGTGAGACTCCCCAGCCGGCGAGCACGAGGAGGAACGTGCCCGCCATCACCGCGGCGCCGGGATCCAACGGGTTGTAGGTGTCCGTGTCCACGCCGAAGGAGAGGATCAGGCCACCGGCGACGGCCACGGCGAGGATGGCGAGGAACACGGGCGAAGGTCGGACCGCTGATCGCTGCACACCCAGAGTCTGCCAAGGTTGACGGACACTCCGCCGCCGGGTCGGTCGTTTTCCCGGCACGCGAGCACGCGGTGGGCCGGTTGCGCGAGCCCCATACGGCATCACCCGGCCGGGTACCCGGCTTGACGCGCCGCGACTACACGGGTGTAATCACATTGATGTCATTCGCCGGTCCAGATGGTGAGTGGTGTCCGCCAACCCGGGGAGCGCGAAAGGCGAGGAGGCGGACGGGACATGACGATGCAGGGCATAACCGATGGGAGTCGTGTCATGGAGTGGGGGGAGCAGCCGGTCGACGAGCTCGGCGTGCTCGCCGATCTCTTCGATGACGCGGAGGAGCAGGAGTGGCAGGAGCGCGCCCTGTGCGCGCAGACCGATCCCGAGGCGTTCTTCCCCGAGAAGGGCGGGTCGACCAGGGAGGCCAAGCGCATCTGTCAGGGGTGCGAGGTGCGCTCGGAGTGCCTGGAGTACGCGCTCGCGCACGACGAGCGGTTCGGAATCTGGGGCGGGCTGTCGGAGCGCGAACGGCGCAAGCTGAAGAAGCGCGTCGGGTAGGCGCGTGACCTCGTCGAGACATTTTCACGATCCAACATAGGGTTCGGCGTGCGCGACGTGGTGGGAGCGTCGTTCATGGCATGTTGTGGCAATGCCTCGGTACGGCCCTCGCGGTAGCACCCCGGTGCTGCGCACCGCACCAGTCCTCGCCGTACTCGTCTGCCACGACGGCGAGGTGTGGCTGCCGGAGGCGCTCGCGGCGTTGCGGGCGTCGGCGCCGCGACCGAGGCACGTGCTGGCCGTCGACACCGGCTCGCTCGACGACACGCCGCGGCTGCTCGACGAGGCCGCGTACGGCGAGGACCGCGTCCTCGACGGGGTGATCACCCGCGACCGCCGCACGGGGTTCGCCGCCGCCGTGCGGGACGCGGTGTCGGTGGCGGTGGAGCGCTGGGGCGAGCAGCATGACGAGTGGATCTGGGTGCTGCACGACGACTGCGCGCCCGGCCCCGACTGCCTCGCCACGTTGCTGACCGCGGCCGATGCGTCCCCCTCGGCCTGCGTGCTCGGCCCGCTCGCGCTGGACTGGGACGACCCTCGGCTCGTGGTCGAGGCCGGCCTGTCCACCGATTCCTCCGGGCACCGGCAGACCGGCATCGGACCGTCCGAACTGGACTGGAGCCGGCGGGGGCGCGGGCACGGGTTCGGGCAGAGCACCGAGGTGCTCGCGGTGCCCTCCGCCGGCATGCTGGTCCGCCGCGAGCTGTGGCAGCGGCTGGACGGGTTCGACCCCGAGATTCCCTTGCTGCGCGAGGACATCGACTTCGGCTGGCGCGCCAACCGGCTCGGTGCGGTGGTGCTGTGCGTGCCGGCCGCGCGGATGCGGCACGTGCGCGCGATGCCCGCGAGGCTGCGCGGCGCGGAGGCCCGCGGCCCGGGACTGCGCGGCTCGGTGCGGACCATGGACCGCGCCCAGGGACTGCGCGCGTTCCTCGTCAACTGCTCCCCGCCGTCGTTCGTGATCGGCATTCCCCGGCTCACGATGCTGTGCCTGCTGCGGGCGCTCGGCTTCGCGATGCAGCGCCGGCTCGACGAGTGCCGGGCGGAGGTCCGCGCGCTCGGCTACGTGCTCGGCGGCGCCGCGCAGCTGCGTGCGGCGCGGGTCCAGCGCCGCACCGGGGTCGAGGTGCATGGCGTGCGCGGGCTGTTCACGAGCCGGTTGACCAGGCTGCGCAACGCGGTCCGGGCCGCCACCGCACACCTCGTCCGCCGCCGGCTGCAGGCGGACGCGGCGCTCGGCCGGCTGCCCGACACGGCCGACCTGCTGCCCGCGGAGGAGGAGCCGGCGCGCCTGCCGGTCGGACCGCAGGCGCTGCCGGCGGGCGTGTCCGGCCGGCCGCGGCGTCCCGCCGGGC
>NZ_JBOHGB010000151.1:0-17177 GCF_050699935.1 Actinophytocola sp. | reverse complement strand
GGGGCATCGCGGCGCCGGGGCCAGGTCCCGACCTGACCGGGCGCGGTCGGCAGGTCGGGTAGCTCTGGGGCTATGAACCTATTGTTGTCATAGCAACCGGTTTGCCGTACACGGTTGGTCTGCGATTCGGACCATTTCGTTGGGCCGGGTGGGCTACTCGAGTCGTAGGTCCGCCCGGGCCGGGACAGACGGGTCCAAAAGGAGCCGGTGGGCTCAGTCGGGGGTGGTGGCCGGCAGCCCGGCGATCCGACCCGTGGCGTCCGCCGCGCGACTGCGGGTGGTGAACCCGGCGGCCGGGGGTGGTAGCGAGGTCGAGGCGGCCAGCACACCGTGGGTGCCGCGGGCGCCGCCAGGGATGTCGTGGGCGTTGGACACGGATGTGCCGCCGGGGGCGAACGGGGCGGGGGGCTGGACCGGGTGGCCGGGGCCGGGCTTGTCGGCGTGCTCACCGGGGACGCTGTGCTCGATGGACGTGCGCTGCGGGACCGCCGCGTGCGTGGTGTGGTCCGACGCGAACGCGGCGGTCGAGGGTAATGCCAGGTTAGCCGGCGGCGCGGTCGGGACGGTCGCGATGTGCGCCGGCACGGCGCGCTCCTTGCCGGCCGGGTCGAGAGGCGCGATGCGCCCGAGGTCGGGCAGCCGGAGGAAGGGTTGGCCGCTCGGTGTGGCGAGCAGCGCGGTGACGGCTTGGTTCGAGTGATCGACCGCGGCGGACGAGAGCGCGACGACCGTGTGGGTCACCTCGTGCGCGGTATGGGTGACGGTGTGGGTGGCCGCTTGGGTGAGACCGCCGACCAGGCCGCCGAGACCACCGGCCGATTGCTGTGCGGCCGGCGTCGCGGCCTGCTGCGGGCCGGCACGCGTCGCCGACTGTGGTGTTGCCGGGCGGGTGGTTGCGTCCGGGTCCGTGGCCGCGTCGACCGTCGGCTCTTCGGCGGGTTCGTCGGTGGGCGGCTTCTCGGCCGGTTCCGTGACCGGGCCGGTTGCCGGTGTCCCGGCCGGGTCGGTGGTCGGACCGTCGGTCGGGTTCGTCGCTGGAGCTTCGACCGGGTTCTCGACTGGGCTCCCGGCCGGCCTGGCTGCCGGATCGTCGGCCGGGTTCGTGGCCGGATCGTCGTTCGGCGTGGTCGATGGAGTGCCGGGGTGGTCGGTGGGCCGCTTTTCATTCGGGACGGCCGGTGCCTCGGCGGACGCGGAGGTGGCGAACAGGACACTCAGCAGCCACCCGGCGGCGGCGAGCGCCGCGACGAGCAGGCTCCGGCGCAGCAGTCGGCGGAGCCTGCCGACGGGCGCGCGATTCGGCCCATCCACAGCGTCCATCACCGTCCACCTGCTCACGCCACGTACCCAGAGGATGCCATCCGACTGTGCACACTATCTAGGAAGCCACCGACAACATGCACCCTAGCCGCGGCGAATCCACCCGGAAAGACGGCAAAAGCGCACCTTATCGGCCGTATGGCGCACAGTTGATCACGTGCGGTGAACCCGCACCGGCCTGACGCCGGAGCGTGATCACGACCGGCGGCTCGCTCCGGCACGTCACGCTCCGCGTAGTCCTACTCAATTTCCCGGCCGCCGGGCTCCGGGTGGCGATCACGTTCGTCTCAGCCCCCGACCACGAAGGGGGATGAGATGGACACGGAACGCGACCTCGTCACGGCCGCGCTGTCCGGGGACGACGCCGCATGGTCCGCGCTGGTTCGCGAGTACGCGCCGCTGGTGTGGTCGGTGGCCAGACGCCACCGGCTGTCCCGGGCGGACGCCGCCGACGCGTCGCAGAACACCTGGGTCGCGGTGGCCGAGCGGCTGCCCACGCTGCGGCGGCCGGAGCGCCTGGCGGGCTGGATCGCGACGACGGCGCGCCGCGAGTGCCTCAAGATCCACGCCGAGCGCGGCCGCGAGGTCCCGGCCGACTGGTTCGACGCGCCCGAGCCGGCCGAACGCGGCCCCGAGCCGGCGGTGCTGCGCTCGGCCCGGGACCGGTTGTTGTGGGAGGCGTTCGCGTCGCTGCCGGGGCGGTGCCGAGGGCTGCTCGGTCTGCTGGCCGAGGCGCCGGAGCTGACCTACCCGCAGCTGAGCCGCGCGCTCGGCATCAAGGTGAACAGCGTCGGCCAGACCCGCGGCCGGTGCCTCGAACTGCTCCGCCGGCGCCTGGAGTCGGCCGACATCCGAGGGGAGGCGGGATGAACCTGCTCGCGGACCTGGCCCGACTCCTGCGCCTGGTGGACCCGATGCCCGCACGCGTCATCCCCGACGCCGAGGCCGCCGGCGTCCTCCTGCGCCGACCGGCCCCGCGCGCCGCGGACGCCACCGGCCGCACCAACGCTACCGGCTCACCGCGCGGCGTGGATCTGCTGGTGGTCCTGCTCGACACCGTCCCGGCCGTGCGTTCGGCCGGGCGGCGGGTACGGCTCGGGACGCCGGGTGGCGAGGCCGTGCTGGAGGTGGAGATCCGCCACGTCGGTGCGGGACTGCGGATCGCCGGGCTGGCCCCGGTCGGGGCTCGGCTGGAGGTTCGGTGGGCCGCCGGGGGCATCGAGGCGACAGTGGACGGCGCCGGCTACTTCAACACCGAGGCGCCGGCCGGGCCGGTCCGCTTCCAGCTGCGCCGGCCGGACCGTCGGGCGAGCGCGACGGGATGGCTCTAGGCCAGCTTGTGCAGCCGCTCGATGGCGTCGTCCAGGACCTCGTCCCGCTTGCAGAACGCGAACCGCACGACGTGGCGCCACAGCTCCGGATGGTCGGTGAACCCCTGCACCGGCACCGCCGCGACGCCGATCCGCTCCGGCAGCTGCCAGCACAGCTCGGCGCCGTCCGCGAAGCCCAGCGGGCGCACGTCCGCGCAGATGAAGTACGTGCCCGCGCTGGGCCGGACCTCGAAGCCCGCCGCCGCCAGACCCGCCGCGAGCCGGTCGCGCTTGGCCTCCAGGTCGGCTCGCAGGGCCGACACCCACGCGGACTCCGTGTTCAACGCGTGCGCCACGGCCGGCTGGAACGGCGCCCCGCCGACGAAGGTCAGGAACTGCTTGGCGGCCCGTACCGCCGACACGAGCGCGGCGGGCCCGCACGCCCAGCCGATCTTCCAGCCCGTGCAGTTGAACATCTTGCCCGCGCTGGAGATCGTCACCGTCCGGTCGGCCATCCCGGGCAGCGAGCCGAGCGGCAGGTGCTCGATGCCGTCATAGGTGAGGCACTCGTACACCTCGTCGGTGACCGCGACCAGGTCGTGCTCGACGCACAGCGACGCGATGCCCTCGAGCTCCGCGCGCGTGAACACCGTGCCGGTCGGGTTGTGCGGGGAGTTCAGCAGCAGCAGCCGGGTCCGCGGCCCGATCGCGGCACGCAGCGCGTCGAGGTCGACGGCGAACCGGCCCGAGTCCGGCTCCTCGACCAGCGACACCACCCGCCGGGTCGCGCCGGCTAGCGCCACCGACGCGGCGTAGGAGTCGTAGTACGGCTCGAACAGCACGACCTCGTCGCCCGGCTGGACCAGGGCCAGCATGGCCGCCGCGATCGCCTCGGTCGCGCCGACGGTCACCAGCACCTCGGTGTCCGGGTCGAACTCGGTGCCGTACCGGGTGCGCTGCGCGGCGATCGCCGCGCGCAGCTCGGGGCGGCCCGGCCCCGGCGGGTACTGGTTCATGCCGGAGCCGATGGCCTCCTGCGCGGCCGCGAGCATCGACGGCGGGCCGTCGGTGTCGGGGAAGCCCTGACCCAGGTTCACCGAACCGGTTCTGGTCGCGAGCGCGGTCATCTCCGCAAAGATCGTCGAGGTGAACGGTTCGAGTCGGGGTACCAAGGCTTTCCGGCGCACGGGTCGCAGTCTCACGGACAATGGTCCTGTGCGGCAACTGACGGCCCCGGCGAGGACTCCGGCGACGACCACGGCGACGACACCGGACGGCGCCCCCCTTCCCGGTGAGGAGGAGAAGCGGCGCGGCCTGCGGAGGATGAAGGTCGTCGCGCTCTCGTTCCTGCTCGGCGCCACGGTGATCTTCCTCGCGATGTCGTTCTGGCAGTCCGCGGGTGCGCCGGCGTGGGCGGGCTACGTCAAGGCCGCGGCCGAGGCGGGCATGGTCGGCGCGCTCGCCGACTGGTTCGCGGTCACCGCGCTCTTCCGGCACCCGCTGGGGATCAGGATCCCGCACACGGCGATCATCCCGACCCGCAAGGACGCGCTGGGCAACAGCCTCGGCGACTTCGTCGGCACCAACTTCCTGTCCGAGCAGGTTGTCCGCGAGCGGCTGCGCCGGGTGGGCGTGGCCGGCCGACTTGGCGGGTGGCTGGGCCAGGAGGCGAACGCCGAGCGGGTGACCGCCGAGCTGTCGACCGTCGTGCGCGGGGTCGTCGCCGTGCTGCGGGACGAGGACGTGCAGGCCGTGCTGGAGCAGGCCGTGGTTCGCCGGGTGGTGGCCGTGCCGTGGGGGCCGCCGCTGGGCAAGCTGCTGGCCGGCGTGTTCGCCGACGGCGCGCACCACAAGCTCGTGGACCTGATGTGCGACCGCGCCTACGAGTGGGTCAAGGCCAACCACACGGCGGTCCTGCGGGTGGTGTCCGACCGGGCGCCCACCTGGTCGCCGAGGTTCGTCGACTCGATGGTCGCGGACAAGGTCTACGGCGAGGTGCTGTCGTTCGCCTGGCTGGTGAAGACCGACCCGAACCACCCGATGCGGCTCGCGGTGGACAAGTTCCTCGCCGAGTTCGCCGAGGACCTCCAGCACGACGAGGCCACCATGCGGCGCGCCGAGGCGGTCAAGGAGCAGGTGCTCGACCACCCCGAGGTGCAGAACGTGATCGGCTCGGCGTGGTCGACCGCGAAGGCCATGCTGCTCGACGCCGCGGAGGACCCGTCGAGCGAGCTGCGCAAGCGGGTCCGCGAGGGGCTGGTGGCCCTGGGTCGGCGGCTGACCGGTGACGACTCGCTGCGGGAGAAGGTCGACAGCTGGGTCGAGGGCGTGGCGGCGTACGTCGTGCTCAACTACCGTGACGAGATCACCACGCTGATCACCGACACGGTCCAGCGCTGGGACGCGGCGGAGACCTCACGCAAGATCGAGCTCCAGGTCGGCCGGGACCTGCAGTTCATCCGGATCAACGGCACCGTGGTCGGCGCGCTCGCCGGCCTGCTGATCTACACGGTGGCGCAGCTGATCATGTAGTCACCTGGCGCGCCCGCTCCCGCCACGCGCGTGCCTTCTCGCGGTTGCCGCACACTCGCATCGAGCACCAGGTCCGCGAGTGGTTGCGGGAGCGGTCGAAGAACGCCCAGCGGCAGTCGTCCGCCGGGCAGATCTTGATCCGGTCCCACTCGCCGAGCACGGCCAGCCGGCTCGCCGCGGCCAGCACCGCGCCGACCACCTCGTCGGCGACCAGGCGCGGACCGCCGGCGTCGAGCGTCACGGTGACCTGTGCGGACAGCGCGGCCCGGTCGAGGCCCGGGTCGCCGACCGCGGCCCGCAGCGCCGATCTCACGTCGCCGGCCGAGTCGGCAGCGTCGTTCGAGCCGGTGGTGGACAGGCCGTGCGCGGCGAGCCAGGCGCGCCACCCGGCCGGGTCGTCGAGCAGGTCGGTGCCGTCCTCGACGTCGACCGTGTTGAGGAAATCGAGAACGAGGTCCACGTCCGCGTCCGTGCTGGCGCCTCCGATGGTCACGACACCACTGTAGGCGCTTTGCCGGTTGCTCAAGTATGGTAACCGGCACAACACAAACACTGGTTATGGAGGTATCGATGAACCCCGCGACCACCGCTGTGCCCCGGTTCGGTTCCGTCGTGCTCGACTGCCCGGACCCGCGTGCGCTGGCGGACTTCTACGCCCGACTGCTCGACTGGCCGCCGACCAAGGCCGGCAACGACGATGGCGCCGCCGACGACGGCGACGGCTGGGCGACCATTGAGGGCCCGGGCGGCGCGATGATCGAGTTCCAGCGCGCTGGCGACTACCGGCGACCGACCTGGCCGGACTCCGAGGTGCCGCAGATGTTCCACCTCGACCTCCAGGTCGACGACCTCGAGGCGGCCCACGAGCGGGCCCTGGAGATCGGCGCGAAGCTTCTCGACCGGCAGCGGAGCTTCCGGGTCTACGCCGATCCGGCGGGCCACCCGTTCTGCCTCTGTCAGACCTGAACGGGCAGCTCAGAGCACTAAACACGGGGTGTATAGATGGCGGCTATACACCCCGTGTACAGTGTGCGTCATGTCAATCGGGCACACACTGCTCGGCCTGTTGGAACGAGGGCCACGGCACGGCTACGACCTCAAGCGGGCGTACGACGAGCACTTCGGCCACGACCGGCCGCTGCACTACGGCCAGGTCTACGCGACGCTCTCGCGCCTGCTGAAGAACGGGCTCATCGAGGAGTCGGGCGTCGAGCATGGCGGCGGGCCGGACCGCAAGCGCTACGCGGTCACCGCCGAGGGCGTCACCGACGTCGAGCGCTGGCTCGCCACGCCCGAGAAACCGGAGCTGTACATGCACAGCACGCTGTACACCAAGGTCGTCATCGCTCTCCTGTCCGCACGCGACGCGGACGACGTGCTCGACTCCCAGCGCACCGCCCACCTGCGCGCCATGCGCGAGCTCACCGAGCGCAAGCGCGGCGGCGACCTCGCCGACCAGCTCATCTGCGACCACGCCCTGTTCCACCTCGAGGCCGACCTGCGCTGGCTGGAGCTCACCGCCGCGCGCCTCACCGAACTCCGAAAGGCAGTGCGCTCGTGAGCGGACGCGGAGCGAACCATCAAACGCCGGGCGACCGCGAGCGGCTCGCCCGAGCCTGCGAGGGGGAGTCATGAGACCGCTTCTGCGGGCGGATGCGATCGTCAAGTCGTTCGGGCCGACCAAGGCGCTCGACGGGGCCTCCATGGCCGTCGAGAAGGGCGAGGTCGTGGCCGTGATGGGGCCGTCCGGCTCCGGGAAGTCAACCCTGCTGCACTGCCTCGCCGGCATCATCGCGCCCGACGCCGGCACGGTGACCTACGCCGGCCAGAACCTCGGTGCCCTGCCGGACGTGCCGCGCAGTGCCCTGCGCCGCACGGACTTCGGCTTCGTGTTCCAGTTCGGCCAGCTCGTCCCCGAGCTCACCTGCCTCGAGAACGTGGCGCTGCCGCTGCGCCTCGGTGGCCGCAAGCGCAGGGACGCCGAAAGCCAGGCCCGGCTGTGGCTCGCCCGCCTCGAGGTCGACGACGTCGCGGACAAGCGGCCGGGCGAGGTCTCGGGCGGTCAGGGCCAGCGGGTCGCGGTGGCTCGTGCGCTGGTCACCGGACCGAAGGTGATCTTCGCGGACGAGCCGACCGGGGCGCTGGACTCGCTCAACGGCGAGCACGTCATGCGGCTGCTGACCGACACTGCGCGGGAGAGTGGCGCCGCGATCATCCTGGTCACGCACGAGCCGCGGGTGGCGGCGTACTCCGACCGCGAGGTCATCGTCCGCGACGGCCACACCCGGCAGGTGGAGTTCGCGTGAGGGCGCCACGGGGGTGGGTGAGCGACCTCGCCTTGGGAGTCCGGCTGGCTGTCGGAGGCGGCCGGACTTCCTTGGCGAGGTTCGCGCTCAGCACTTTGGGCATGACGATGGCGGTCGCCGTGCTGCTGGTCGGCGCGTCCGTGGGCTCGATGGTCGAGGGGCACCAGAACCGCTCCATGGCGAACTCGATCGGCGTGAACGAGCCGATCGAGGGCGTGGACCCGGTGTACGTCCAGTGGGGCTCCACGGAGTTCCGCGGCGAGCCGATCGACGCCCAGTACGTCTACGCCGAAGGCGAGAACCATCCCGTGCCGGGCGGCATGCGGGAGCTGCCCGGACCGGGAGAGGCCGTGGTCTCGCAGGCACTGGTGGACCTGCTGCGTTCACCGGAGGGGGAGCTGCTGCGGCCGCGCTTCCCCGGGCCGATCGTCGAGATCCTGGACCCGTCGGTGGTGCCCGAGCCGGACGAGCTGATCGCGTACGTCGGCGCGGACAGCGACATCTCGGACAACCCGAACGCGCTGCCGGTGTACGAGTTCGGCTTCGACGGGGCCCGGTTCGTCCTGGGGCCGGAGCTGGTCGTGCTGGTCCTCGTCGGCGCGGTCGTGCTGCTGCTGCCGGTGTTCATCTTCGTCGCCGCGGCCAGCCGGATCGCCGGTGCGGAGCGGGACCGGCGGTTGTCGGCGCTGCGGCTCGTCGGCTCCGGGGCCCGGCAGGTCCGCCGGATCGCGGCCGCCGAGTCCCTCGTCAGCGCGCTCGCCGGGCTGGTGCTGGGCAGTGCGGTGTTCCTGGTGGGCCGTCGGTTCGCCGAGGACATCACGATGTTCGACCTGCAGGTGTACGTGAGCGACGTGGTGCCCGATCCGGTGCTCGTGGTGGCCATCGTGCTGCTGGTCCCGGCGCTCGCGGTGCTCACCGCGCTGTTCGCGTTGCGCCGCACGATCATCGAGCCGCTCGGTGTGATGCGCTACGCCAAGCCGATCCGCCGCCGGCTGTGGTGGCGGCTCGTGTTGATCGTGGCCGGGGTCGTACTGCTCTTCACCCAGATCGGCCTGCCGAGGGCCTCCAACGGCTGGGGTGCCGCGGTGGCGGCCGGCACGGCGATGCTGCTGGTGGCCGTGCCGGTGCTGCTGCCGTGGCTGCTGGAACGGGTGGCCGGGCGAATCAGCGGCGGACCGTCGTCCTGGCAGCTGGCGATCCGGCGGCTGCAGCTGGACAGCGGCACCGCGGCCCGGGTGGTCGGCGGCGTCGCGGTCGTGCTGGCCGGGGCGATCGCGCTGCAGACCATGGTCATGACCGTGGAGAACGACGTCGGCTCCGGCCCTCGTGCACCGGACGGCAGGCCGTCGGTCGAGGTGTCGGCCACCGCGGCGATCGCCGAGGACGTGATGCGGGACGTGGCGACGGCGCCCGCGGTGGAGGGCACGCACCTGGTGCGGATCGGCGATGCGTTCCCACCGGACTTCGACCCCAGGATGGGCGAGACCTACACCGTCGGCGTGATGGACTGCGCCGCGATCATCGAGCTCACCCCGATCCGCGACTGCGCCGACGGGCAGAGCTGGGCGGTCGACAACTGGGGTAGCGCGGCGAAGCCGGGCGATCGGCTGGAGTTCCGGCAGTACGAGCGGTACGAGGGCGGCAGCGAGGAACCCGCGTACGACACCCTGGACACCTGGACGGTGCCCGACGACGTGCGGCCGGTCTCGTTGCCCGAGCTCTCGCCGATCTACCAGACGCTGATCGTCACGCCGGGAGCGCTGGGGGACACCCGCTTCCCGGACGACAACGCGACCGTGCACGTCAAGGTGGACGACCTCGACTCCGACGGGGTGGAGCGGCTGCGCAACGCGATCGCGGCGTACGGCCCGGACGTCTACATCTTCACGAGTGGCACCGGGGCCGACCTCAGCACCAGCCAGCAGTCGTTCATCGCGGTGCGCAACTCGCTCTACGTGGGGTCGATCGTCACGCTGCTGCTCGCCGGCGTGAGCCTGCTGGTGCTCGCGCTGGAGCAGATCCGGGAGCGCCGCCGGCCGCTCGCGGTGCTCGCCGCCAGCGGCGTGCCGCGGGGGGTGCTGGCGCGGTCGCTGCTCTGGCAGGTGGCGCTGCCGATCGTGCTCGGCGTGCTCGTGGCGGTGCTGGTCGGGGTGGGGCTCGCGTGGCTGCTCGTCCGGCTGTCGAGCGACCCGCTGATGATCGACTGGGTCGGGGTCGGCCTGCTGTCCGCCGCCGCGACGGTCCTCGCCCTGCTGGTGACCGCGATGACGCTGCCGTTCCTGCGCAGCGCCACGCGCCTCACCTCGCTGCGGACCGAGTAAGGGCTCCCTAACAGAATGATCTTGGTCGGTGGTTTGATCTTGCCAGGTGTTGATCATCTGGCGGGAGGGTTCGGTGGCCCAGCGCAGGCCGTGGGAAGTCGACGACGAGCTGTGGCAGCTGGTCGAACCCGTGTTACCCACGGTCGAGCGTCGCTTCCGCCACCCGGGTCGCAAGCGCCTGGACGACCGCAAAGCGTTGTGCGGGATCCTGTTCGTGCTGTACACGGGCATCCCGTGGGAGTTCCTGCCCCAAGAGCTGGGATACGGTTCGGGCATGACCTGCTGGCGGCGTCTGCGGGACTGGACCGAGGCCGGAGTGTGGCAACGCTTGCCCGAGGTACTGCTGGCCCAGCTGAATGCCGCCGGGCTGATCGACTGGTCCCGGGCGGCGGTGGACGGTTCCCATGTCCGGGCGGTGAAGGGCGGCCTAAGACCGGGCCGAGCCCGGTCGATCGAGCACGCACCGGCTCCAAACACCACCTGATCACCGACGGTTCCGGTATTCCATTGGCAGCCACGCTGACCGGTGGTAACCGCCACGACGTGACGCAGCTGATGCCGCTGATCGAAGCTGTTCCGCCGTCCGGGGTCGGCGCGGGCGGCCTCGCCGACGTCCTGAGCGGATCTACGCCGACCGCGGCTACGACCACGACAAGTACCGCAAGCTGGTGCGCACCACAGGCATCCAACCGGTGATCGCCCGCCGCGGCACCGAACACGGGTCCGGGCTCGGCACCGACCGATGGGTCGTCGAGCACGCCTACGCACTGCTGCGCTGGTTCCGCCGTCTACGCATCCGCTGGGAACGCCGCGACGACATCCATCAAGCCTTCCTCAGCATCGGATGCAGCATCATCTGCTGGCGCCGACTCAAGAACAACTCACTCTGTTAGGAGCTCTAAGCTTGTTGTTTAATCAGGTAGCGTCGGTGCGGTACCGCGGTTGATCATGAACGAAGCCCTTGGTTGATCATTCCTCTCGCGACAGAAGGATGACCACGACCAAGGGCTTCAGTTGATCAGTGTGCACGACACCGGCCATGCCGGTTCGCTCGGGGACCTGTCCGGGTTCCGGGTTGCGTTCTACCAGTGCCTGACCGGGCTGGCGGACGTGTTGTTCGAGCTGACCGACGCGGTGTTGTGCGCCGACGGGCCGGTCACCAGCCTGGCCGAACTGTCCCTCACACCGGAGCATCGACGCGGGCACGGTGCCTTCTACGACGCGGTCAACCACGGCTCGATCGAGGCCGACCGGTTACGCACCACCCTGGCCGGTTCGCCGTTACCGCGCGCTGCGGACGGACGGATCGCCCTGGCCGTGGACGTCTCACCCTGGCTGCGCCCGGACGCCGCGTGCAGTCCCGAGCGGCTGTTCTGCCATGTCTATGGCGTTCGCGCAGCGCCTCGCAGTTCATCCCGGGCTGGCCCTACTCCTTCGTCGCCGCGCTGGAGACCGGACGCACCTCATGGACGGCGACCCTGGACGCGATACGCCTGGGCCCGGCCGACGACGCCACCGCGGTCACCGCCACCCAACTGCGTGAGGTCGTGGGTCGGCTCATCGACGCCGGACACTGGCATGAGGGCGATCCACGCATCCTGATCGTGGCCGACGCCGGCTACGACGTGACCCGGCTGGCCTTCGTGCTCGCGGATTTGCCCGTCGAGCTGGTGGACAGAATCCGCTTCGACCGGGTCATGCTGCGTCCCGCACCGCCCCGGTCTGCCCGGCACCAACGGACGCCCACGCAAGCACGGCGGCGTGTTCACCCTGGCCGATCCCGGCAGTTGGCATGCCCCCGACCGCACCACCCACACCGACGCCACCCACACCGACGCCACCCACACCGACGCCACCCACACCGACGCCACCCGCTACGGGCATGCCCAGGCGCGGGCCTGGGATCGGTGCACCCACGCCTGACCCACCGCGGCCCCTGGCTGGACCACGACGGCGAACTGCCTCTTGTCGAGGGCACCGCGATCCGTTTCCAGGTCGAACATCTACCTGGCGACCGGGACCCCAAACCGGTGTGGCTGTGGTCCTCGGTCACCGACGCCAGCGCCGAACTGGTCGACCTGCTCTGGCAGGCATTCCTGCGCCGATTCGACCTCGAACACACCTTCCGGCTGCTCAAGCAGACCCTGGGATGGACCCGCCCCAAACCGCGCGCGCCCGAATCAGCCGACCGCTGGACGTGGCTGATCCTGGCCATCCACACACAACTGCGGCTGGCCCGCCCCACCGTCGAGGATCACCGCCGGCCTTGGGAGAAACCGGTCACCAAGCATTTGTGACATCATCGTCAGAACGGCTGATGCCGACCGTTCCGGCAGACGGAGGATCCTTACATGAGCCCCGCCGGCTGACTCCCGCCCGCGTCCGGCGAGGGTTTCGCAACCTCCGCCCAACAACCACTCACCCAGCAGCCACACCGAAACCATCCCGACCCGGTCCTGACGCCCGCTCGGCTCGACGAACCACCAACCAGCGCCCCGTCACAACATCGGCAAGACCGTCAAACGTAACCTCAGCCCCGAACAACAAGCTGAGAGGCCGCGCACGTAGGCATGGCGGCGCCCGCCGCACCGTGATGCGTCCACCTCGATCACGGCCGGCATCCACCTGCCTGCTCGCGCGGCCTCGAAGTGCCGTGCCGGCCACCGAACTCAGCCTGACAGGCCCCACGCGGCGGACAGGTGCCAGGCGGCGCAGATGTCGACGTCCAGTAGGTACGCGCCGGCCTGGCCGCACTGGCCCTCGCCGGTGCCCGGGTCGAGCGGCTGGCCGTGCCCCATGCCGGTGATCGTGTAGGTCTCCACGAGGGTGCGGCCGCCGCCTTCGTACACCGCGTGCGGGTAGCCGGCCACCGTGTCGGTGCGCGTCGGCGTGGCCGGGATGCCGTGCACGTTCGTCCACTGCTCGACCAGCTCGGTGGCGTTGGACGGCCGGACCGTGTAGTCGGCGTCGCCCTGCCAGATGCTGACCGTCGGCCACGGACCGGTGTGCCCGCTCGCGCCGCGGACCGCGTCACCGAGCTGGGCCGGGCTGAGGTCCTTGCCGGGGTTCATGCACGAGAACGCGTCGACCATGCTCGTCGCGCACCGGTAGGCGATGCCCGCGACGACCCCGCCGCCCGCGAACATGTCCGGATAGGCGGCGAGCATGACGGCGGTCATCGCGCCGCCCGAGGACAGCCCGGTGACCTCGACCCGTGCCGGGTCCGCGCCGGTGTCGTCGAGCTGGCGGCGCACCATCTGCGTGATCGACTCGGCCTCGCCCTGGCCGCGGGTGATGTCGCCGGGCTCGAACCAGTTGAAGCACCTGCTGAAGTTGTTCGCGCTCTGCTGCTCGGGCAGCACCACGGAGAAGCCGAAGCGGTCGGCGAGCTGTGTCCAGCCGGAGCCGGTGCCGTAGCCGGCCGCGTCCTGGGTGCACCCGTGCAGGGCGACGACGACCGGCCGGCCCGTGGGCAGGCCGTCGGGGACGTAGCGGAACATCTTGAGGGCGCCGGGGTTGCTACCGAAGCCGGTCACCTCCACGACGCTCGCCGCGGACGCGGCGCCGGCGCCGGCGACCAGCCCGGCGAGGAGGGTCGTCGCTGCCAGGACCGCCCTGAGATGGATCTTCCACATGCCGCACCTCACTGTGATCGGCATCACTTTCCTTCGACGTTAGATACTTTCCGGCCGCGCCGGGAGAGGGGTGAGCACCACATTCGGGACGCGGATTGTGGTGGTGGCACGCATATCCCGCGCGCCTGGCGGCTCCTACCGTGCTCTGCGCAGCGTCGCGCAGGGAGGTTTTCGCCATGATCGCCCGGATTGCCGTACTGGCCGTCGCCGTCCTCAGCGTGTCCGGGCTCGTGTCCGGCCCGGCCGCCGCCGAACCCGGTGGCGGACACTGCGTGCGGGCGGACCGGTTGCATGTGCCGATGGCCGAGCGCCAGGAAGTGTCCTGTTTGGACGAACTGACGACCGCCGGCACGGTCGCGTCCGGGCACACGGTCGAGGCCGACTGGACGGGTCTCACGCAGGACTCCCTGCCAGCGCCCAGTGGTGTGCCGGGCATCCAGGTCGACGGCTACTTCCCGGACACGTCGACGACCAACGCGCACCACGGCTGGAACCACGACGCGCAGTTCGTGCTGCGCCTGCCGGACCGCTGGAACGGCGGGATGGTCGTGTCGGGCTCGCCGGGCAACCGCCGCCAGTACGCGAACGACCGTGCGATCGCGGACTCGGTGCTGGCCAAGGGATACGCGTTCGCCGCCACCGACAAGGGCAACACCGGCCCGACCTTCCACCACGACGGCCGCCGGCCCGGGGACGCGATCGCGGAGTGGAACACCCGGGTGACCCAGCTGACGATCGCGGCGAAGGCCGTTGTGGCGCAACGGTACGGCCGGCTTCCGGCGCGCACGATCGCGGCCGGCATCTCCAACGGCGGCTACCTCGTGCGCTGGCAGCTGGAGAACAAGCCGTGGCTCTACGACGGCGGCCTGGACTGGGAGGGCACGCTGTGGACCGCGTCCGGCCCGAACATGTTCGACTTCCTGCCCGCGGCGATGCGCGGGTACCCGGCCTACGCGTCGGGCTCGCCGGAGGCGCACCAGGAGATGCTCGACGCGGGCTTCGCGCCCGGCTCGGAGTTCCTGTGGCCGTACCACCACGAGGTCTACTGGGACTTCACGCAGCGCACGTACCGCGAGGAGCTGGACCCGACGTTCGACGGCGACCTCGATGCCGGGATCCCGTACTGCGAAAGCGGAACCCCGAACTGCGACGCCGACTACGACTACGCCTCGCGTCCGGCGTCGGTGCACCGCGCGGTCGCCCGCATCGGGCTGACGGGCCGCATCGGCAAGCCGCTGATCACGCTGCACGGCACGCTCGACACGCTGCTGCCCATCAGCCAGGACTCGGACGCCTACGCCCGGATGATCCACGAAGCCGGCCGCGGCGAGCTGTTCCGCTACCACCGCATCGAGAACGGCGGCCACGTGGACGCTCTGGTGGACGTGTACCCGGACCGGCTGGAGCCGATCGCCCCACGCTTCCGCACGGCCTTCGACGAGCTGGAGTCCTGGCTGCGCCGGTGAACCGGCGCTAGCGGAGCCGGCGCAGGCCGGCGGTCGCGAGGGCGGCGCAACCGCCGACCACCAGCCACGGCAGCCAGGTGGCGACCGCGAACAATCCGGCCACGGCGGGCGCGAGCACCCCCGGCACGGTGAAGGCGTACTGGAACGCGGCCAGGTAGCGCCCGCGGGCCGCGGCCGGTGCGAGGTCGACCGCGAGCGCGTTCGCCCGCGTGCCGAAGAGCAGGCCGCTCGCCGCGAGGATCAGTGTGGCCAGGAGCATCGCGGCGGGCAGCCATGCCACGGGCACGGCGAGCGCGGCGAGGCAGGCCGCGCACCACCCGACCACGAGCGCCGCGCCGCTCGTCATCGCCGTGAGCCGGGAGAACCGGCGGGTGGCCCGCAGCGCCAACGTGGCGCAGGTGGCGTTCACCGCCGTGCTCAACGCGAGCACGACTCCGGGCAGCCACGGCTGCCCGCCGAGCACGTCGAGCACGTAGACCGGGAGACCGACGAGGAAGAAGTCGATCGCCAGCGCGACCAGCGCGGTGATCCCGATGAGCGAGAGGAACCGGCGGTCGGCCCGCAACCGGCCCGGCCGCACGCCGTCCGGGCGCCGGTGGGGCGCGCGGACCAGCGTGGCCAGCAGCGCCGCACAGACCACGAAGCTCACCGCGTTCGCCGCGACCGCCAACCGGAGCCCGGCCGCGCCGGCCGTCGTGAGCAGCGCACCGGCCGCGAGCGCGCCGAGGCCGAAGCAGCCCGCGCGGACCATGGCGACCACGGCGAACGGGTGATCCTTCGGCCCGTCCCCGGCCACATCGGAGATCAGCGCGAAAAGGGAGCTGTAGAACAACTGCTGCCCGGCGGCGAGTGCCACCGTGGCCGCCGCCACCGAGCCGGCGTCGCCGGCGACGAGGAAGGTGAGTGCCCCGGCCGCCTGCACCAGCCGCGAGCCGATCACCACCGGACGCGGGCCGGCGCGGTCCACGAGCCGCCCGGCGACCGGCGGCACGAGCAGTCCCACGACTGTCCCGGCCGCCACGGTCAGGCCCGCCGTGCCGAGCGGCAGGCCGACGACCTTGGTCACGTAGACGAGCGTGAGAGGCAGGAACAGACCGGACCCCGCGTTGTCCACGCCCAGCGCGATCAGCAGGGCACGCCTCGACATCCCGCCCGACGTTACTGTGGAAGTGGCCGAAGGGAGCGGACATGATCGCTCGGGTGTGGCGCGGCTGGGCCCCGCACGACAAGGCCGACGAGTACCAGCGGCACTACGAGGACGAGGTTTCCGTCCACCTCACCGGCGTGCACGGCTTCCGTGGCGCGCGGCTGCTGCGGCGGGTGGACGGAGACGAGGTCGCGTTCGTCTCGATCGCGTTCTTCACGAGCATGCAGGCGGTGCGCGGCTTCGCGGGCGGGCATCCGGAGCGGGCGGTGGTCGAGGAGGCGGCCCGGCGGTTGCTGTCCCGTTGGGACGACGAGGTCACCCACCACGAGGTCGCCGCCGACATCTAGTCGTCCTCCGACGTCCGGGGCACCATGCGTTCCTCCTCCACGCGGTGCTCCAGCTGGGACTGGTGCGCGGCCGGGTGGAACAGCTCGTCGATGGTGTTCATCATCGGGCTCCCGATCCCGCGGCGCTTGGCGAGGGACGCGAACCACCACATGCCGCCCAGCACCACCGCGAACCCGAGCGCGAACACCAGGTACGGCAGGACGGCGGTCATGGCGACGAGCCTACGTGAGGCTCGTGGACCGCGGAGGAGGAAGCGGGCTCTCGTGGAGCCGGTGCAGCCGCAGCGCGATCTGGATCTCCAGCGCGCGGTCCGGGTACTGCCAGTCCGCACCGAGCAGCGAGGAGATCCGGTCCAGGCGCTGCACCACCGTGTTCACGTGGACGTGCAGCTGGTCCTTCGCCCGCGTGAGGTTCGTGCCGCACTCGAAGTACGCCTCCAGCGTGCGCACCAGGTCCGTGCCGCGACGGGTGTCGTAGTCCAGCACCGGGCCGAGCGTCGCGCGCACGTAGCCCTGCAGGTCGGAGTGGTCGCCGATCAGCTGACCCACGAACCCGAGGTCGCCCAGCGCCGCGCCCTGCCCGGCGCGGCCGAGCGCCAGCAGCGTCCGCACGCACCGCGCCGCCTCCGCCGCCGCGGCCGCCAGTGCCACCGGGCCGCGGGCCGGGCCGGACGCGCCGACCGTCACCGGTGCGTCCACTGTGGACCCCAGTTCGCCGGCCAGCTGCTGCGCCAGGCGGGGCGCCGCGTCCGACACCAGCAGCACGACCTGCTCCGCGTGCAGGCCCACGAGC
>NZ_JBOHGB010000150.1:0-17229 GCF_050699935.1 Actinophytocola sp. | reverse complement strand
CGGCCTGCTCGATCGCCGTCGACAGGCTCGGTCGCTCGGTCTCCAGCCACTCCCGCGGCCGCTCGCGCGCCGGAGGTGCCGCCGGCACCCGCGCGGCCACCTCGGCGAGGCCCGCGCTGTAGGTCGTGTAGTGCCCGGCCCGCTGGTCCGCCTCACCGGCCAGCGCGAGCCAGCCGAACAGCATCCGGGACACCGCCGCGTCGCGCTCCTCGCCGGTCTCCTCGGCCGCGGCCCGCTCCGCGGCGAAGTCCCGCACCAGGTTGTGCAGCCGGTAGCGCGGCTGGCCGACCGCGTCCCGCCCGGCCGGCTCGATCAGGTGCACCTCGACGAGCCGGTCCAGCATCCGCTCCGCGCGCCCGACTGCCGAGGCCAGTTCAGAACTGGTCGGCCACGTGCGACGAGGCCGGCGATCAGGAGTGTGTTGAACAGGCCTCGCGGTCTCACCGAGCAGCTCCTGTGCCACCCAGGCCGGCCAGGTCGTGGCGAGCACCAGGCCGAGCCGGCGCAGCAGCCGGCGCAGCGGCTCCTCCAGCGCCTGGTAGCTCAGCTCGATGCTGGCCCGCACGTTGAGGTCGCCGACCGCGAGCTCGTCGAGCCGGCCCCACTGCTGGGCGAGCCGGTGGCGGAAGTCGTCGAGTGTCCACTCCGGATGGACGGCCAACCGGGCGGCGGCCACGCACACCGCGAGCGGCAGGTTCCCACACAGCGCGACCACGTCGGCGGCCGCCGACGGCTCGGCCTCCGCCCGCTCCGCGCCGATCACCGCGGCCAGTAGCGCCACCGCGTCGTCGTCGGCCAGCACGGGGATCGACCAGCGGGCCGCGCCCACGAGCGCGCCCAGCAGGCGGCGCGAGGTCACCAGCGCCCGCGAACCCGCGGTCGTCGGCAGCAGCGGCCGCACCTGCTCCTCGCTCGCCGCGTCGTCGAGCACCACCAGCATCCGCCGCCGGGCCAGCAGGCTGCGGTACATCCCGACCCGCTCGTCGCGGTCGTCGGGCAGCCGCGAGCCGTCGACGCCGAGCGTGCGCAGCAGCCGGCCGAGCACGGTGTGCGGGTCGGCCGGCGGGTCGTGGGTGCCGCGCAGGTCCGCGTAGAGCTGGCCGTCCGGGAAGGCGCCGGCGAGGCGGTGTGCCGCGGCGAGCGCCAGCGTCGTCTTGCCCACCCCGCCCGGGCCCACGAGCACCCGGACGAGCCCGGTGTCGTCCCGGGTCAGCTCGGCGCAGATCTCGGCGATCAGCTTGTCCCGCCCGGTGAGCACCGACGTGGCGGCCGGCAGCTGGCGGGGCACCGGCGGGCCGGTGTCGGCCACCCCCTCGCCACGCAGGATCCGCTGCTCGAGCCGGCGCAGCGGCGGACCAGGCTCGACACCGAGCTCGTCGGCCAGGCGCCGGTAGAGCTGCCGGTACGCCGCGAGCGCCTCGGCCCGCCGCCCGGACTCGGCCAGCGCGGACATCCGCAGCTCGTGCAGCCGCTCCCGGTACGGATGCTCGGCGAGCAGCGGGTCGACCTCCCGCAGCACGTCGTCGAACCGCTCGAGCGCGAACTGCGCGTCCAGCTGCGCCTCGGCCGCGGCCAGCCGCTCCTCGTGCAGCACCTGCCGGATCGGCTCGGCCAGCTCGTCGGCGACGTCCGCCAGCGCTGGCCCGCGCCACAGCGCCAACGCGGCGGCCAGCAGGTCGGCCGCCTCCGCCGGGTCGCCGGCGGCGAGGCGTTGCCGGCCGGCCGCCACCAGCTCGCGGAACCGCAGGACGTCCAGCTCGTGGTGGCCGAGGTGCAGCTCGTAGCCGGTGGCGCGGGTGACGATCAGATCGTCACCGGTCGCACTGTCGTAGGCACGCAACCGGCGGCGCACGCTGCTGATCACGTTGTGCAGCTGGGCGCGCGCGGTGCTCGGCGGGTCGTCCCACAGCGCGTCCACCAGCCGGTCGAGTGTGGTCAGCCGCCCGGCGTTGAGCAGCAACGTGGCCAGCACGAAGCGCTCACGGCCGCTGCCGGCAGGGACCGCCGTTCCGTTGTGCCGGGCTACCACCGGCCCCAGGAGCCCGAACTCCACCGCTCGAGGCTACCGACCGGACTCGTCGAGCCGGTCGATCTCCTCGGGGGAAAGCGACAGATCCACGGCTCGCACCGAGTCACGGATCGTCTCCGGCCGCGACGAGCCCGGGATCGGGATCATCTGTGGCGACTTGGCGAGCATCCACGCCAGGCACACCTGCTGCGGGCTGACCCCGTGGTCCCGCGCGACCTGTGCGAACGGCGCGAACCGCGAGCCGAGCTCGCCGGCGGCGGAGCTGCCGCCGAACGGGGCCCACGGGAGGAACGCGACGTCGAGCTCCGCGCACACGCCGAGCTCGCGTTCACTGGTGCGGAACGCCGGGGAGAACTGGTTCTGCACGCTGGCGAGCCGCCCGCCGAGCATGCCGTTCGCGGTCCGGATCTGGTACTCGTTCGCGTTGGACACCCCGGCCATCCGGATCTTGCCCGCGTCGATCAGGTCGCGCAGCGCGCCGACCGAGTCGGCGTAGGGCACCTTCGGGTCCGGCCGGTGGAACTGGTAGAGGCCGATCGCTTCGACGCCGAGCCGCTGGAGGGACGCGTCGCAGGCCCGCTTGAGGTGCTCGGGCGAGCCGTTGACCCGCCACGAGCCGTCGCCCGGCCGCAGGTGGCCGCCTTTGGTGGCGATGAACACGCCGGAGGTGTCGCCGCCGTAGCTCGCGAGCGCCCGTGCGATCAGGGTCTCGTTGTGCCCGACCTCGTTCGCGTGCAGGTGGTACGCGTCGGCCGTGTCGATCAGGGTCACGCCGGCGTCGAGTGCGGCGTGGATGGTGGCGATCGACCGCCGCTCGTCCGGCCGGTTCTCGATCGACATCGGCATGCCACCGAGCCCGATGGCGCTGACCTGCGCGTCGCCGATGCGGCGAGTCTGCATGGTGTTCCCTTTCTCCCACGGGTGTGCCGCGCGGGTGTCTACTGTGGACCGCGACCCGACAGCCGCTCGACGACCAGCAGCAGCGCCGAGTGGTCGAGCCCGCCGTGGCCCTGGGCCTTCGCGGCCGCCATCAGCTGGCCGACCGTCGCACCGAGCGGGGTCACCACGCCGGCCGCGCGGGCGGATTCGAGCAGGATGCCGAGGTCCTTGTGGTGCAGGTCGATCCGGAAGCTCGGGTCGAAGTCGCGGTCGAGCATCGCCGGCGACTTGCGTTCGAGGATCGTGCTTCCCGCCAGGCCATCGCCGATCACCTCCATCGCCGAGGACAGGTCTACTCCGTGCGCGGCGAGGAACACCACGGCCTCGGCGAGCAGGCCCAGGTTGCCGGCCGTGATCAGCTGGTTCGCCGCCTTGACCGTCTGGCCCGCGCCCGCCGGGCCCACGTGCACGATCGTCGAGCCCATCGCGCGCAGCAGCGGCAGCGCGGCGGTGACGTCGGCCTCCGCTCCGCCGACCATGATCGACAAGCTGCCGGCCACCGCGCCCTGCTCGCCGCCGCTGACCGGGGCGTCCAGCGCGCGCAGGCCGGCGTCCGCGGCGCGCTCGGCGACGGTTCGCGCGGTCGACGGCGAGATCGTGCTCATGTCGATCAGCAGCGTGCCCTTGCCGGCCGCCGCCAGCACGCCGCCGGTGCCATCGGCACCGCCGAGGACCACGGTCTCGACGTCGGGGGAGTCGGGCAGCATCGTGATCACGACCTCGGCGTCGCGCACCGCCTCGGCCACCGACCCCGCCGCGGTGCCGCCGGCCTCGGCGAACGTGGCGGTCCGCGCCGGGCTGCGGTTGTGGCCGGTGACGTCGTGCCCGGCCCGGACGAGGTTCGTGGCCATCGGCAGGCCCATGGTGCCGAGCCCGACGAACGCGATCCGGGTCATGACTGTTCCGCCTCCCCGGAATTCAATGTGTTGGTTGCGCTGGGGGATTGAGGGTTCTGCCTGGTCACGTACTTGTGGCTGGCTTGCGTCACGGTCCCCTGAGGTGTGGTTGCGAAGCCCTCGGCCTGATTCGATCTTGGGGTTGACACAAGGGGGGTCATCGCTCCTCCTCTGGTCGGATGTTGACCTTCCGGACGCTACCTGCCCGTCGGTCTACTGTCCGTCGGCCTACCGAGCCGGCGTACCGATAGGGAACCCGTTGCCTGGCCCCCAGATGGACCACTTCGGGTCGCCGGATCCGCACGGTCCGTGAGTGGGCGCATTGACGACTTGCGGAAATAGGCAAACAATGCCGGTACTGGGTGACCCGTCGTCGCCGGCGGGTGCGATAACTGGGGAATGGGGAGATCGGGTCATGGCCAACGCGAGATCCGGCCGTTCCGCCGCACGTTTGCCAGAACCGGTCAACAAGATCACGCCGTATCAGCGACTGAAGGAAGCGATTCGCGCGGGGGATCTCATACCGGGGCAACAACTGGTGGAGTCGGTGCTGGCGAACTGGTGCGAGGTGAGCCGCACGCCGATTCGGGAGGCGCTGTCGAAGCTCCAGCACGACGGGCTGGTCGAACGCAACGACCGGGGCCTCGTGGTGCGCGAGCGCAGCCCCGAGGAGGTTCTCGACATCTACGAGACCAGGATCGCGCTGGAGGGCACCGCGGCCCGGATGGCGGCCGAGCGGCGCAACTCCCACGACCTGATCCTGCTGCGCCGGGCGATGGCCCGGCTCGACGCGGTGACCACGGACGACATCGACGGGATGGTCCGCGCCAACCGCCAGTTCCACACGGCGGTGTGGCGGGCGAGCCACAACGCGTCGCTGATCGACCTGCTCGAGCGGCTGGACCTGCACCTGGTCCGCTACCCGGCCGGCACCCTGGAGTCGCCGGGCCGCTGGCAACGGACCGCCGAGCAGCACCGCACAATTGTCGAGGCGATCGAGGTGCGGGACGGCGACGGTGCCGAGAAGTGTGCGGTCACGCACTTCACGGAGGCACGCGACATCCAGCTGGCGCTGTTCGACGAGACATTGTGAATTCGGCGGCATTTCCGGGTCGCTAGGTTCCTGCGCATGATTTCGATGGCGCGTTCGTCCAATCGGGATCGGCCGGCCGCTGGCATGCTCGCGGTGTGCGATACGGATATCTGGCCACCATGCGGACCACACCCGGCCATCGAGACGACGTGGTCGCCGTGCTGCTCGGCGGCGAGGACGGCCTGCGCGCGGCCGGCTGCGACCTCTACGTCGTCGCCACGTCGCCGTCGGATCCCGACCTCATCTGGGTTTTCGAGGTGTGGCCGAGCAAGGAGCACCATCACGCGTCGCTGGAACTGCCCGAGACCCGAGCCGCCATCGCCGCGGCCCGGCCGCTGCTGACCGGAGAGCTCACCGGCCAGGAGCTGGACATCGCGGGCGGCGTCGGCCTCCCCGGCCCGACAGGGTTCCGGTGACAGGTGTCGGGCCGGGTGGCGTGGCAGTCTCACGTTTCGTGGGGCCGGGGCGTCTACGTGGTGTGAGACCTTTCGAGCAGATCGTCGCCGAGTACGGGCCGATGGTGCTGCGCGTGTGCCGGGCGCTGCTCGGCCACGCGGACGCCGACGACGCGTGGTCGGAGACGTTCCTGGCCGCGTTGCGCGCCTACCCGGACCTGCCGGCGGATGCGAACGTGGAGGCCTGGTTGGTCACCATCGCGCACCGCAAGGCCGTCGACGTGCACCGGGCCGCGGCCCGGCGGCCCGTCGCGGTCGGCCACGTGCCGGACCGGCCGACCAACGCGGGCCGGCCGCAGGACTGGGACGGCGACCTGTGGGACGCGCTCGCCGCGCTGCCCCGCAGACAGCGTGAGGCGGTTGCCTACCACCACCTCGCCGGGCTGCCGTACCAGGAGGTCGCGGCGATCACGGGCGGCAGCACCGACGCCGCCCGCCGGGCCGCGGCCGACGGCATCAAGCGGCTGCGCTCGACGTACCCGAGGGGAGAGGACCATGACTGAGCTCTTCGACGCGATGCCGGCCGGCACGCCCGACGTCCCGGTGCGGCTGCGTGAGCGGCTCGCCACGGCCGCCGAGCGGGCGGGCATCCTGGACGTGGCCTACCGGACGGTCGACACGCCCGTCGGCTCGCTGCTGCTGGCCGCGACACCGGCCGGCCTGGTGCGGGTCGTGTACGCGACGTCCGGACACGACGCCGCGCTCGCCGACCTGGCCGGCCGGGTGAGCCCGCGCATCCTGCACGCCCCGGCCCGGCTCGACGCCGTGGCGCGGCAGCTGGAGGAGTACTTCACCGGGCGGCGGCGCGCGTTCGACGTGCCGCTGGACCTGCGGCTCGCGTCCGGCTTCCGGCGGTCCGTGCTCGCCCACCTGGCCGAGATCGGCTACGGGCGGACCGAGAGCTACGCCCAGGTGGCCACCGCCGCGGGGAGCCCGCGCGCGGTGCGTGCGGTCGGGACCGCGTGCGCCACGAACCCCGTGCCGGTCGTGCTGCCCTGCCACCGGGTCGTGCGTGCGGACGGCTCGTCCGGCGGCTACGTGGGCGGTACGGCCGCGAAGCAGACCCTGCTGAGCCTGGAGACGCCGTGAGGGGAGCGGAGCGAACCATTGACGCGATGACACCGCGTATCGACTGGGCGGCCGTGACCGACGAGGTCAACGAGCACGGGTGTGCGCTGCTGCCGCGGCTGCTGACCGGGCAGGAGTGCGCGTCGGTCGCGGCGCTCTACGACGAGCCGGACCGGTTCCGCGCCACGATCGACATGGCGCGGTACCGGTACGGCCGGGGCCAGTACCGCTACTTCGCCAACCCGATCCCGCGGCTGGTGGCCGGCCTGCGGGCCGCGCTCTACCCCGGGCTGCTGCCGATCGCCCGCGACTGGGCGGACAAGCTCGGCTGGTCCGCGCGCTGGCCGGACACACTCGACGACTGGCTCGCGGAGTGCCACCGCGCGGGCCAGACCAAGCCGACGCCGATCCTGCTGCGCTACACCGAGGGCGACTGGAACGCCCTGCACCGCGACCTGTACGGCGACAAGGTGTTCCCGCTGCAGGTGGTGGTCAACCTGAACGCCCCGGGCGAGGACCACACGGGTGGGGAGTTCCTCATGGTGGAGCAGCGCCCGCGCGCGCAGTCCCGCGGCATCGCGACGCTGATCCCGCGTGGCCACGGCCTGGTCTTCACCACCCGCGAGCGCCCGGTGCGCTCGGCACGCGGGTGGTCGAGGGCCCCGATGCGGCACGGCGTGTCCGTGATCCGCTCCGGTCGCCGGCACACGCTCGGCCTGGTCTTCCACGACGCCGCCTAGCGCGAGGGCCCGTGTCGAACCTTCAGTATGGTCGAGGTCGGCTCGGCGGGTGGCGGGCGGCACCGCCGCGCGGGCCGGGACGACGTCTGGTCCGGCCACGGCACTAGCCTCGTATCGACCGACGGGGAAGGACACGCCATGGTGAGGGCAGCGGTGCTCACGCGGCAGGGTGAGCCGCTCGAGGTGCGTGACATCGAGCTGGGCGAACCCGGGCCCGGGCAGGTGCGCGTCAAGGTGGTGGCGGCCGGGGTGTGTCACTCCGACCTCTCGCTCGCGAACGGTACGCTCGCGCTGAACATGCCGGCCGTGCTCGGCCACGAGGGCGCCGGCACCGTCCTGGCGGTCGGCGAGGGGGTCGACCGGGTCCGGGTCGGCGACCCGGTGGTGCTCAACTGGGCGCCGGCGTGCCGCGAGTGCTGGTTCTGCGAGCAGGGCGAGCCGTGGCTGTGCGTGCACGCCGAGGAGCGGGCGACCCAGCCGTACGCGACGCTCACCGACGGGACGCCGGTGTACCCGGGGCTGGGGACCGGCGCGTTCGCGGAGGAGACGATCGTGCCGCAGCAGGGCGTCGTGCCGATCCCGGCGGACATCCCGCTGCAGCAGGCGGCGGTGCTCGGCTGCGCGGTGCTGACCGGCAACGGCGCGGTGCACAACACGGCGAAGGTGCGGGCCGGGCAGTCGGTCGTGGTGATCGGCCTCGGCGGCATCGGGCTGTCCGTGCTGCAGGCCGCCCGAGTGGCCGGCGCCGGCCCGATCATCGGCGTGGACATCAGCGAGTCGAAGGCCGACCTCGCCGCCGTGCACGGCGCCACCGACTTCATCGTGGCCGACGACAAGACCAGCAAGGCGGTCCGCGGGCTCACCGGCGGCCGCGGCGCCGACCACGCCTTCGACTGTGTGGGACTGCCCGCGACGATCCGCGCGTCCTGGGGGGCGAGCCGCCGAGGTGGCACGGTCACCGTGATCGGCGTCGGCAGCAGGACGAGCCCGGTCGAGTTCAACGCGCTCGAGCTGTACTGGTTCGGCCGCACTCTGCACGGCTGCGTCTACGGGTCGTCCGACCCCGACGTGGACATCCCCCGGCTGCTCGGCGAGGTGGCGGCCGGCCGGCTCGACCTGGCCGCGCTCGCCACCGACACCACGGACCTGACCGGGGTCAACGCGGCGTTCGAGCACTTCGGTCAGGGCGGCCGCACCATCGTGCGGTTCTGAGGCCGTCCCCGTCGTTCGTCTACATAGGACCGCGGCTCGCCGGTCGCCGGTGACCGCGGCGTGCGTGAGTTCAGTCGGCCTCGAGCGAGATCGCCTGGCTGGGACACATGTCGACGGCCTCCTCGACGGCTTCCAGCTGCTCGCCCTCGACGTGCTCGACGAGCACCACGACCGTGCCGTCGTCGTCGCTCTGGTCGAACACGGCAGGCTCGGTGAGCACGCACTGCCCGGCGCCGACACAGAGGGCGGTGTCGGTGACGACTCGCATGTCGCGTCCCTCCTTCCAGTCTCTGCGACCGTACCTCGTGTGTGATCGGGATCGCCCGGCCGGCCTGTCACGAATCCACCGCCGGTCCAGTCAAGCTCGTGACAGGAGGGAGAACGTCATGACACCCGTTGTGTCAACCCCAAGATCGAATCAGGCCGAGGCCTTCGCAACCGCACCTCAGGGGACCGTGATGCAAACCAGCCACAAGTACGTGACCAGACAGCACCATCCGTCCCCAACGCAACCAACACATTGAATTCCGGGGAGGCGGACCTGTCATGACCCACATCGTGGTGCTCGGCGCCGGCTACTCGGGGCAGGTGGCGGCGAACCTCGCCGCCCGCCGGTGCGACGCCGAGGTGACGCTGGTGAACGACCGGGACCGGTTCGTGGAGCGGGTGCGGCTGCACCAGTTCGCCGCCGGGCAGGAGCTGCGCGAGCGCAAGATCGCCGACCTGCTGCGCGGCACCGGTGCGCGTCTCGTGGTCGACCGGGTGACGGCGATCGACACCGGCACCCGGACCGTGCGGCTGGCCGCCGGCGACCCGATCCGGTACGACACGCTGATCTACGCGCTGGGCAGCCACACCGACCTGGAGTCGGTGCCGGGCGTGGCCGAGCACGCGTACCCGGTCACCGGTGCCGAGCACGCGCTGCGGCTGCGCGTGCGGGTGGCCGACGGCGGCACGGTCACGGTCGTCGGCGGCGGGCTGACCGGCATCGAGGCCGCGACCGAGCTGGCCGAGTCGAACCAAGACCTGAAGGTGCGGCTGCTGACCGGGGACGTGCTCGGCGCGCGGCTGTCCGAGCGCGGGCGGCGGTACCTGCGCCGTACGTGCGCCCGCCTGGGCATCGAGATCCGCGACGAGGTCCAGGTCGCCGAGGTACGCGCGGACGGGGTGGTGCTCGCCGGCGGTGAGCACGTGCCGTCCGACTTCGTCGTGTGGACAACGGGTTTCACCGTGCCGCCACTGGCCCGCGAGGCCGGCCTGGCGGTCGACGACCACGGACGCATGCTCGTCGACGACACGATGCGCTCGGTCTCCGACCCGGACGTCTACGCCGTCGGCGACGCGGCCTCGGTGCGCCTCAAGGGCGGTCCGGAGCTGCGCATGGCGTGCGCGACCGGACTACCGAGCGCCCAGGCCGCGGTCCGCGCGATCAAGGCCCGCACGGCCGGCCGCGTTCCGAAGCCGATGCGCTTCCGGTACGTGAACCAGTGCATCAGCCTGGGCCGCAAGGACGGCCTGATCCAGTTCGTCCGTGCCGACGACAGTCCGAAGGAGGCGGTGCTGACCGGCCGGCTCGCGGCGCTGTACAAGGAGATCATCGTGCGCGGCGCCCTCCAGGTGCAGCGCCACCCGGCGATCCCGACATCCTTCTGAGCGGCCCCGCCGGCCGGTCACGGACGCCGACCTGGCCGCACCCGGCAACGCGCGAGAGTCCTCGATGGACAGACGCGCCGCGTGTCTCACACCTCCGTGCGGCCAGGCGGTGGCGGCGGAGCGTCGCCCAGATCGCCTGGCTGGGCCGGATTGACGCCGACCGGCGCAGTCGTGGTCGCCGACGGCATCCCCGGCGTCATCCCCGGCGGCATCCCAGGCGTCGGGTCCTGCGCGGCGGGCTCGTCGGACCTGCCGGTCGCGGTGGCCATCCGGTCCAAATGGAACACCTGGACCGCGACGAACGCCACGAGACCGAGGACGACCGCCGGCAGCGGCGTCGTCGACCCCACGGCGAAGAACGACGCGGTGAGCTCGCCCTGCGCGCGGAACAACGCCAGGGTCGCGGTGCCGTTCTCCGGCGACGACGCCGCCAGCAGCGGCCAGAGCAGGTCCTGGGCGTTGACGAAGACGACCGCCACGAGCAGGAACCCGGCCAGCGGCAGGGTGGGCAGCGCAACGGTACGGATGAACGTCGGGCCGGCGGGTGCGCCGGTGGCCACCTGCTGCTGCCACCGTTGCGCCTGCCCCCGGCACAGCAACGCCAGGAGCATCAGCGAGACGACACTGATCAGGATCGGCGGGCGCAGGGCCGCATAGGTGTCGATCTCACCCTCTTCCTGCGCCGACCGGAAGAACTCGACGCTCAGCGGCGCCACACCGACGAACAGCCAGGGTGCGAACGGCAGCAGCAGCCACTCGCTGTGCCGCCCGAGCGGTCGTAGGCCACTGATACCGAGCGCGGCCAGATAGGCGACGCCGACCGACACGACCGCACCGAGGGCTGCCGACGACCAGGTGCGTTGTTGCATGCCCGGTGGCGTGTCCGGGGCCTCGCCGGACAGGGCGTCCAGCCAGGGTTGTGCGTTGAACACGACGAGGACCACGACCCCGACCAGCACGAGGGCCGCGACCACGATCGCCCCGGGGTTCACGTTGGCGCGTGGCAGCGTCGGGCTCGAGTCAGCAGAGCGGTCTCGCCACGACGGCAGCAGGCTGAACCGTAGCCGGGTCAGGATGATCAGGAGGACGGCCGCCACACCGAGAACCGCCAGGAGCACCAGGAGCACCGTGGCGACCGCCGCGCCCCGGCCGACATCGCCGCCGCGGAACGCGAACTCGTACATCAGGCCGACCGGGGTCAGAGTTTTCTCGGCCGGACCGAAGCCGGTCATCACAAGCGGCACCGTGAACTGCTGCAACCCGATCGCGAGCAGGCCCAGCGCCGCCACGCCGGCCGTGGTGAACAGCGCCGGCCACACCGAGCGCCGCTGCTCGCGCGCGCGGAACGCCGGGAGGAAGATCATCACACCGACGGTGACCAGCGCGCCGAAGGTCATCATCGCGACGGACCACCGAAGGGCTTCGCCGACCAGATCGGGATCGCCCAGCGTCTCGGGCTCGTCACGAAACGTGCGTCGCCAGGCAATGGCGAACGCCACCGGTGAGAACGCCACCAGGGTCAGCGAGAGGGCGATCCGTGCGGTCAGCCGGGCCCATCCGCCGGCCCAGTTCAGGGCAGCGGCCACCAGCGGCGCCACGACGAGAGCGATGATGATCGGCCCCAGCATCAGCGACAGCGCGAACCCCAGCGAGGCCCACAGCGGCGAGCGATCGAACAGGGCGTCGTAGTTGTCGAAGCCCACGTAGGTCGACTCGGCCCCGCGGAGGAAGGTCTCCTCACGCAGGCTCGCGCTGATCGTCTCCACGGTCGGGACGACGAGCGTGATCACGGTCAGGACGACCGCCGGAATCAGCAGAAGGCAGCCGAGCAGTCTGGCGGCGACGCCCCCGGCGGACGATGCCGGAGGCCGCTGAGGAGGAAGGTACGGCTGCATCGATGCACATCCCAACGTTGCTGGCTGGGAGCAAGCTAGCGATACAAGGTGAACCTGCGCCAGCAGCGACATGCGGTTCCGGCACGAGAACACCACTGGTCACGATCGCCGGCGCCGGGTGGGCGGTGGCGCGGTCGAGCCGCGCAGTCGGGTGGTCGCGGGGAACGTGTGGGTTCGCGGCTCGGGTGTCCGGCCGGCGAGTAGGTCGAGCAGGAGGTCGGCCGCGACGCGTCCCTTGGTGCCGTGCGGTTGGTGGACCGTCGTCAGCGGGGGCTCGTACCGGGCGGCGGCGGGCAGATCGTCGAAGCCGGTGACCGACACGTCACGGGGAACGTCGAGCCCCCGGTTCCGTACGGCCTGGCAGGCGCCGAAGGCGAGCTGATCCGTCATCGCGAGCAGGGCGGTGGGCCTCGGGTCCGTGTCGAGCAGTGCCTCGGCCGCCGCCCGCCCCTGTTCCTCGGAGTTCTCGACGGCCTCGTACACCGGCACCGTGGACCAGGGGATCCCCGCGGCCGCCGCCCCGTCGCGATAGCCGCGCAGCCGGGCCGCGGTCGTGGCGAAGGTGGCGGCCTTCTGCCGCGCGAGGCTCGCCAGGCCACCACGCCGCCGGCGGGTCAGCTCGGTCGCGATGACCGCGAGGCGACGATGGCCGAGCGACACCACGTGCTCGCAGATCGCGCTGCTGCCGCCCTCGTCGTCCGTACCCACCCAGTGGAGATCCGCCGCATGGGGCTGGTCCACGACCACGACCGGCAGCCTCCGCTCGACCGCCTCCGCGAGCACGGGGTCGTCGTCGGCGACCGAGTACACGACGAGACCATCCACGATCGACCGCCCGACCGCGGTGCCGCCGGCGCTCGCGTCGGAGGTCCGCGGGATGAGGACGAGTTCGTTGCCGGTCGACTCGCAGGCGGTGCTGACGCCTTGCAGGAACCGCACCGCGCCGGGATCGGCGAAGGCGTACGAGAGCCGGTCGGTGTAGAGGACACCGATCGCCGCGGACCGGCCGCGGCGCAGGCTCCGGGCGGCGGCGTCGGGGCCGTGGAAGCCCTGGCGCGCGGACTCGGTGAGGATGCGTTCGCGCAGTCGGTGGCGAAACCAGCACGTGGTCCGGCCAGGCCGCGTCGGGCTACCAGACGGCCGGCACCGAGCTGGCCGACGGGATTCTCTCGGTCGCCGAGACCTCACTCATCTCGGCCAAGGCGATGATCGGCGCGGGCGAGGTCGTCGGCCCAGGTCGTCGGCATCGTCACCCGGCTGATCACCGAGGCGGTCGGGAAGATCACGCCGATCATGACCGAGGCGGTCGCCGCGGCACCGGCGACCTTCGGGCAGAGCATCGCGGCGGCGATTCCGCAGTGCGTGCGGATCGCCGTCGACTATGCCGGGCGGATCGCCGGCAAGCTGGCCGCGTTGCTGTCCAGCGGCGAGAAGCTCATCAAGCTCATCGACGGCGCGCTCGGGGTCCTCAAGATCGTCGAGTAGGTGCTCACGTTCATCGGGACGCAGAGCCAGGGCGGCTCGTCCGGCGAGCACGGTAGGAAACCGGCGCGCGGGCGGGCGGCGATTCGCGGCCGCGGCACGGGCTCACGCCACGGGTGCGAGAAGCCGGCTGACGAGTGCCACGACCTTCGGCGCGGCCTCCCGCAACCGGTCGGTCTCGCCCCGGATGATCGCGGCCGACACGAGGGAGCTGATGCCGCCGACGACGATGCGGCAGGCGAACCGGGCGTCGGGCAGTGCCCGCCACTCCGGGGAGTCCTCGAAGGCGCTCACCATCAGGTCGACGAAGCGCTCCTGGACCTCGACGCGCTTGTGCTGGGCCGCCAGCCCCGCGGCGTAGGACTCGACGAAGAACACGCGTGCGAGCGCCTCCTGGTCCGCGAGCGTGCCGAAGTAGGTGGCAAGCACCCGCTCGAGCCGGTCGAGCACGGGCTCCGCCGAGGTGCCGGTGCCGTCGCCGAGCGTGCTGGCCAGCAGCCGGGCGGACTCGTCGAGCACGGCGAGGAAGCAGTCCTCCTTGCCGGAGTAGTGCTGGTAGAACGTCTCCCGGGAGATGCGGGCGCGCTTGAGGACGTCGGCCACGGTGGTGCGTAGATATCCCTTCTCGGCCACCGCTTCGGCCATGCCCAGCAGGAGCCGCACGCGCTGGGAGTCGCGGACCTGCGCCCGGCTCAGCCCGTGCCGCCCCGGCCGCAGCGGTTCGTAGCGCACGTCCCGGCTTCCCACCGGACCGAGGCTAGTACCCGCCGGCACTAACACCGGCGCGGCTCGTCCGGCGGGATGCGCAGCGTCGTGATCACCGTGGCCAGCATGTCGTAATGGGTGACCAGCAGGCAGAGCTCCAGACACTCCACGTCGGACAGCTCGGCCCGCAGGGCACGCCACCGCGCGTCGTCGAGGTCGCGGTCGCGGACGAGGGCGTCGGCGGCGTCGAGTAGGACCGCGTCGCGCCGGGGCCAGCTCGAGGCGGGTGCGAGGTCACGCACCCGGTCGATCTCGGCTCCGGTCAGCCCGGCGGAGCGGGCGAGTGAGGTGTGGTGGCGCAGTTCGTACTCGCTGCCGCGCACGGCGGCGACGCGGAGGATGACGAGCTCGGTGTCCCTGCGCGGCAGCCGCCCGCCCGGCATGAGCCCCGCCGCGAACCACAGCCAACGGCGGAACAGCCCGCGGTGCCTGCCGAGCACGGTGAACAGCGCGGGCGGTCCGGTGCCGGTGCGCAGCGCCGCGAGCCGGGTGAAGGCCCACGCCGGCCAGCCCAGGTCGCGGCGTGTCCCGGGGGCGAGTCGCGGTGCGCTCACGTCGCCCTGCCTTTCGGAAGTGCCGCTGTTCGCGGCGCCCCGTACTGGATGGTTCGCTCCGCAAGCTCTGCCCACGACGCCCCCTCGCAGGCTCGGTGCCGCGGCTCGCGGACGCCCTGCGCCGAATGGTTCATTTCGCGGGCTCTGCTCACGTGTCGCGCTCCGGCTGGGCCGTGGTGAAGCCGACCTCCTCGGTCTCGGCGATCGCGAGCATCTCCCGCAGCCGCGTCCCGCGCAGCCGTACGGCGAGCAGCCGCTGCACCGGCATGCGCGCGGTCAGCACCGGGGCCGCCCACCGAGGTGTGCAGATCCGGGCCGCACGCCTGCGGATCCCGCGTTCCAGCGCGTTGATCGCGGCGTGCAGCGGGGTGACCTTGCTGATCGTGCGGCCGGGGCCGAAGAACGCCGCGGCGGCCGCGGTGTCGAAGCCGCGCGTGGTCATGTCCGTTGCCAGCTCGGCGAAGTACGCGATGCCCACCCGTGCACCGGTCGGCGCGAGCTCGAGCCGCGCGGTGTCGGCGAGCGCCTCGACGGCGGCCTTCGAGGCGCTGTAGGCACCCAGCAGCGGCAGGTGCACGGCGGCCGCGAGGGAGGAGATCGCCAGCACGTAGCCGCCCGGACGGGCGACGTGCCGCGCGGCCGCCTGGATCGTGTGGCACACCCCGAGCGTGTTGACCCGCAGGGTCGTCTCCAGGACCTCGACGTCACCGCGAAGCAGCGGCCACTGCCGGGCGATGCCTGCGTTGGCGACGACGACGTCCAGCCCGCCCGCGACCGCGGCGAGTGCGTCCACGGACTCGCGCAGGGCGGCGCCGTCGCCGACGTCGCACTCCAGCCACGGCGCGTTCCCGCAGTCGCGCGCGACGTCGGCCAGCAGGTCGGGTTCGAGCCCCAGCAGCGCGACCGTGGCGCCGCGCTCGTGCAGCCGGCGGGCGAGTGCCGCACCGATCCCCCGTGCGGCACCGGTGATGAGCACCCGCCGCCCCTCCATCGGTGCCGCCGTGCCGTACCTCATGACGGCACCGTAGCAGCTGTGAACACCAGTGTTCACAAATTGCTTCGCAGACGTTATCGTCGATTCCTGTCCTGAAGGAGGGACTCTCTGCCAAGATCTGTCGGCTCGGGAGGGAACGGGGATGATGTCGACACGAGGATCCAGGACCGGTCGCGTACTGGCCGTGTCCGCCGCGCTGGTCGCCGGTCTGGTGGTCGGGGTCGCGGTCGGGGATGCGGGCGCGGCGACTCCGGCGGCGTGCGCGCCGACCGCGGTCTTCGAGACCGACGGGTACACGGCGGGGGAGAGCCTGGTCAACTGGAACAACTCGGCCTTCAACGCCAACCCGCCCGCGGGGTGGGAGATCGTGCAGGTGCCCTACTACGCGGGCGTGTTCCCGGTCGTGGACCGCAAGGGTCTGGACGACTCCGTCGCCGAGGGCACCGGCAAACTCGAGCGGGCGGTGCACGCGTACCACGCCGCGTGCCCCGGTTCGCGGCTGGTTCTCGCGGGGTACTCGGAGGGCGCGGTCGTCGCGGGCGACGTGATCGAGCGGTTCGCCCAGAGCAGCGCCATTCCGCACGGCCAGCTCTTCGGTGCGCTCTACGGCAACCCGCGCCGACCCTTCGGCGACGGCGGGATCGGTGGCGTCGCGGGCGGCATCGAGACCAACGTGCCGACGATCCTGCCCGGCGTGACCATGAAGGGTGGCCAGAACCTACGGAGACATCGCCGTCCGCAACGTCTGCAACGAGAACGACGGGATCTGCAACTCCACCAACATGATCACCAACCTGGCGGCGTTCGCCAACGGCATGGTCGGCTATGCCGACGGCGACCACGGCTACGAACTCGACCCGGCGCGTGACCTCGGCTCCGGGCTGCTGCTGCACCATCAGCCGCAGCGCATCCCGTTCGGCCCACCGCTACCGATCCCGGTCGGCACGCCATGGCAGATCCAGCAACAGCTCGGCGGCGACGCCGGCCGCGCGGAGGTCGCCGCCGCGGTCAGGGCCTTCACCGCCCTGGTCGGCCAGCCATTGATCGACCGGCTCATCGCCACGTCTCCCTGGTTCAAGATCGTGACCGCGGCCTGACACCGGCGTCCCGTCACCGCACGACCTCCGGTATCGCGGCCATGCTTCCCGGGGCGGGAGAGTCCTCGATGGACAGACGCGCCACCGCTGAGACGGGCAGCGCCGTCGCCGCGGGGCTCACATCCCGATGCCGCCAGGCGGTGGCGTCGGCGCGTCGCCCGGATCGCGCGGATGTGCTCGGGTCAGAGATGTGCCGGGCCCCGGCCGCTCGCGGCGTGGTGACCGGACGTGATCGCTACGGTGAGTAGGTGGGCGGCTGGGCCGGTGAGGCGGCGGCCGCTGGGCCATACCGCGCGTAGGGTGCGGCGGAGTTCGATGCCGGTGATGGGGACGGTGACGAGTCGGTGGGTGGCGAGG
>NZ_JBOHGB010000149.1:0-17451 GCF_050699935.1 Actinophytocola sp. | reverse complement strand
CCGCCGCGCTGCGCGAGGCGGCGGGGGGCGACGATGTCGGCGGCCGGATCAGCGGGCTGGACAACGCGGGCGCCGCGGCTGGCGCGGACGTCGTGCTGGTCGCGGTGCCGTGGGAGGGGCACGCCGCACTACTCGACGCCGTGCGCGACCACCTGGTCGGCAAGATCGTCATCGACTGCGTGAACCCGCTGGGCTTCGACAAGCAGGGCCCGTTCGCGCTGCCGGTCGAGGAGGGGAGTGCCGCGCAGCAGGCGGAGAAGCTGCTGCCGGAGTCCCGCGTGACGGCGGCGTTCCACCACGTGTCGGCGGTGCACCTCGCCGACCTGTCCATCGCCGAGATGGCCACGGACGTGCTGGTGCTGGGCGACGACCGTGAGGCGACGGACCTGGTCCGCGCGCTCGCCGATGCGATCCCCGGCATGCGCGGCGTCTACGGCGGTCGGCTGCGCAACGCGCACCAGGTCGAGGCGTTCACCGCGAACCTGATCGCGATCAACCGGCGGTACAAGGCACACGCCGGAATACGGGTCACGGACGTCTAGTGGATCTTCCACCTGAGGCCGGTGGCTGGACCCGTGCGGAGCGCTCCCTCGCGCGGGCGGTCCTCGACGGCCGGACGGTGGTGGTGAACGTGCGCAAGGGCGGGCCGCACAAGAACCTGGTCCCGTGGCTGGTCGAGGCTGGCATGCTCACCTACGTCGGCCACGCGGGCGCCCGGCACTCGTGGCCGGCGTCGGACTTCGCGAACCCGTTCGTCCGCCTGCGCGACGTCGACCGCGACGAGATGGTGCGGCGGTACCGCGCGTGGCTCGCCGACCAGCCGGAGCTGCTCGACCGCGTGCGGGCGGGCGAGCTGAGCGGCCGGGCGCTGGGCTGCTGGTGCGCGCCCGCCGCCTGCCACGCGGACGTCCTGGCCGAGGAGGCCGACCGTGCTGACTGACGACCTAGGCGAGCCGGTCACGCTCGCCGCCCCGGCGCGGGCGGTGGTGAGCCTCGTCCCGTCGCTCACCGACGCGATCGAGACCAGCCGGCCCGGCCTGGTCGCGGGCGCCACCGACTACTGCACGCACCCGGCCTCGCTCGACGTCCCGCGGGTCGGCGGCTCGAAGTACCCGCGCGTGGACGACGTGCTCGCGCTGCACCCGGACCTCGTCGTGGCCAACGCCGAGGAGAACCGGCCGGACGACGTCGAGCGCATCCGCGCGGACGGTGTGCCGGTGTGGGTCACCGCCGCCGCGGCCACCGTGCCGGAGGGGCTCGGCTCGGTTCGCCGCCTGCTGACCCAGGGCCTGAACATCGCCGAGCCGGGCTGGCTCGTCGAGGCGGAGGAGCTGTGGCGCGACGTGCCCCCGGTCCGCGCCACCGCGATCGTTCCGGTGTGGCGCCGCCCGTGGGTGGTTCTCGGCCGCGACACCTTCGCCGGCGACGTGCTGCGCCGACTCGGCGTGGCGAACGCGTACGCCGAGGACCCGGACCGCTACCCGCGTCCACCCCTGGAGGCGTTGCGCGCCACGGAGTTCGACCTCGTGGTCCTGCCGGACGAGCCGTACGAGTTCACCGCCGACGACGGCCCGGAGGCCTTCCCCGGCAAGCGGTGCGTGCTCGTGTCGGGCCGCCACCTGACCTGGTGCGGCCCGTCCCTCGTCGAGGCGCACGCGGCGCTCAGTCGCGCGCTCTGAACTCGTCCGTCGCCGCCAGCAGCCCGTCCAGCACGCCGCGGTCGGTGACCGCGTGGCCGGCCTCCGGGAGCAGCAGCAGCGTCGAGTCGGGCCAGGCCTGGTGCAGCTCCCATGCCGTCACCGGCGGGCACACGGCGTCGTAGCGGCCCTGCACGATGCGGCCCGGGATGCCGGCCAGCTTGCCCGCGTCGCGGATCAGCTGGTCGGGTTCGAGCCAGCCACCGTGCACGAAGTAGTGCAGGGCGATCCGCGCGAAGGGCACCGCGAACGCCGGGTCCGCGTACGTCGCGGTCAGGCCGGGGGTTGGGGTAAGCGACACCGCCGCGCCCTCCCAGTTGCTCCACGCCGCCGCGGCCCCCGCCCGCACGATCGGGTCCGGGTCGTCGATGAGCCGGTGGTACGTGGTGAGCGGATCCGCACCGGGCGGGACCAGCGAGGTGAACGTGGCCCAGGCCTCCGGGAACAGGTTCCCCGCACCGCCCCGGTACATCCAGTCCAGCTCGCGCGCCCGCAGCAGGAACACCCCGCGCAGGATGATCTCGCTGACCCGCCCCGGGTGGCGCTGCGCGTACGCCAGCGCGAGCGTCGCGCCCCACGACCCGCCGAAGAGCTGCCAGCGGTCGATCTCCAGGTGCGACCGCAGCGCCTCCAGGTCGGCCACCAGGTGCCACGTGGTATTGGCGGACAGGTCCGCGTCCGGCGCCACGACCGGCGGCGTGCTGCGCCCGCAGCCGCGCTGGTCGAACAGCACGATCCGGTAGGCGGTGGGGTCGAACAGCCGCCGCTGCAGCGGAGTGCAGCCGCTGCCCGGCCCGCCGTGCAGGAACACCGCGGGCCTGCCGTCCGGGTTCCCGCTGACCTCCCAGCGGATCCGGTGCCCGTCGCCGACGTCGAGCATGCCCTCGGCGTGCGGTTCGACCGGCGGGTAGAGGAAGCGCATGCGCACAGTCTGGCGGCTCACTTAAGGTCGGGGTATGGCGACCGTGCAGTTCGGCAAGGAGACCTCGAAGCAGGGCGAGTTCGTGCGGCAGGCGAACCGGTTCACCGACCGGATCACCGCGGACGGCTCGTCGGGATGGCGGGCCGAGCCCGGCCGGTACCGGCTGGTCGTGAGCCTGGCCTGCCCGTGGGCGCACCGGTCGGTCATCGTGCGCCGGCTGCTCGGGCTCCAGGACGCCATCTCACTCGCGGTGGTGGACCCGATCCGCGAAAACGACACCGGCTGGCGGTTCACCCTCGACGAGGGCGGCCGCGACCCGGTGCTGGGCATCGCGTACCTGGCCGAGGCCTACCGCGCCGGCGACCCGGACTACTCCGGCCGCGTCACCGTTCCGTCCATTGTGGACATCGAGTCGGGCAGGGTGGTGACCAACGACCACCCCCGGATCACGCTCGACCTGTCCACCGAGTGGCGCGCGTTCCACCAGCCGGACGCGCCGGACCTGTACCCGGAGGCGCTGCGTGCGGAGATCGACGAGGTGGCCGAGCCGATCTTCCGCAACGTCAACAACGGCGTGTACCGCGCGGGTTTCGCCGGCAGCCAGGAGGCCCACGACGAGGCGTTCGACGCGTTGTTCGCCGAGCTGGACCGCCTCTCCGAGCGGCTGTCGACCCGCCGCTACCTGGTCGGCGACCAGCTCACCGAGGCCGACATCCGCCTGTTCACGACGCTGGTCCGCTTCGACGCCGTCTACCACGGGCACTTCAAGTGCAACCGGAACAAGCTGACCGAGCTGCCCGTGCTGTGGGCGTACGCGCGGGACCTGTTCCAGACGCCGGGTATCGGTGAGACCGTCGACTTCGACCACATCAAGCGCCACTACTACGGCACCCACCCCATGATCAACCCGACCGGCATCGTCCCGCGGGGCCCGGACCTGTCCGGCTGGCACGAGCCGCACGGTCGCGGCTAGCTGACCTCCCGGTCGCTCCGCACTGACCCTTCCTTGACCGGTCGTGGGCGGGCTGTTGGGGTCGAGGCATGACGACCAGCGAACCGCTCGCGACCGGTGAGGTACGCATCGACGCGAGCCCGGCCGAGGTGTACCGGCTCGTCAGCGACCCCACGGTCATGGTCGACTTCGCCGAGGAGGTCTACCGCGTCCGCCGCCGCGGCGGGGCCGGCCCGGCGACCGTCGGCGCGCGGTTCACCGGCACCAACCGCAACGGCTGGCGCCGGTGGACCACCACGTGCCGGGTCACCGAGGCGGAGCCCGGCCGCCGGTTCGCCTACGAGGTCGACACCCCGTTCAAGGTGCCGATCTCGCGGTGGGAGTACGACCTGCGGCCGGACGGTGCGGGCTGCCGCGTCACGGAGACGAGCTGGCTGCGCGTGCCGCGGTGGTTCGTGCCGATCGCCATCTGGATCACCGGCGAGCCGGACCGTGCCGCCGCGAACACCGCGAACATCGCGACCACCCTCGGCCGCCTCAAGGCCCACGTCGAGGTCAGAGCTCGTACGAGCCGTACGTGACCTCGCCGGCCCGCCGGTACACGCAGATCACCACGCCGGACGGCGTCGTGCGCGACTCGGCCAGCTCGAACGCCGCCGGCACCGTGCCCTCGCCGAACAGTCGCTTCCCGGTGCCCAGCACCACGGGAAAGATCATCAGTGAGAGCTCGTCGACCAGGTCGTGCTTCAGCAGCGTCTGGATGAGGTCGCCGCTGCCCATCACGTGGATCTCGCCGCCCTCCTGCTCCCGCAGCTTCGCGACCGCGCCGGGCACGTCGTCGCCGAGCAGGCTCGAGTTCTGCCACTCCACCGACTTCAGCGTGCGCGAGGCCACGTACTTCGGCAGCGCGTTGAGCGCCTGGGCCGCCGCGGCGTCATCGTGGTCGTCGGAGACGTGCGGCCAGAACCCGGCGAAGATCTCGTAGGTCTTGCGGCCGAGCAGCAGTCCCTCGATCCGCGCGAAGCCCTCGCCGATGTACGCGCCGCACTCCTCGTCGAAGAGCGGGGCCTGCCAGCCGCCGTGGGTGAAGCCGCCGTCGCGGTCCTCCTCGGGGCCGCCCGGCGCCTGCAGGACGCCGTCGAGGGTCAGGAAGCTGTCGATCACGATCTTGCTCATGGTGTCTCCTTCGATCGGGGGTTTCCTGACCGTGCGTCGGGCGGCGCGGCACCGGTTCGACATTCGGAGACAGAAAAATCGGCCGCCCGGGAAACCGGGCGGCCGACAGGTTGGTTACTCAGTGGAAGACGTGCTCGGGCGCGGGGAACTGGCGTTCCCGGACCTCGGCCGCGAACTGCTCGACCGCGCCCGACATGACGCCCGCGAGGTCCGCGTAGCGCTTGACGAACCGCGGCGCCCGGCCGCGGCGCAGGCCCATCATGTCCTGCCAGACCAGCACCTGCGCGTCGCAGTCCGGCCCCGCGCCGATGCCGATCGTGGGGATCCGCAGCTCGTGGGTGACCTGCTTCGCGACCTCGGCCGGCACCATCTCCATGACGACCGAGAACGCGCCGGCCTTCTGCAGCGCGAGCGCGTCCTCGACGAGGTCGTCGCCCGTGTCGCCGCGGCCCTGCACCCGGTAGCCGCCGAGGTTGTGCTCGCTCTGCGGGGTGAACCCGATGTGCCCCATCACCGGCACGCCGGCCGTGGTGATCGCCTTGACGTGCGGCGCGAACGCCCGCCCGCCCTCGAGCTTCACCGCGTGCGCGCGGCCCTCCTTCATCATCCGGACCGACGTGGCGAGCGCCTGCTCCGGCGAGAGCTGGTAGGACCCGAAGGGCAGGTCGGCGACGACGAGCGCGCGCTTGACCGAGCGGGTCACGGCGCGTACCAGCGGCACCAGCTCGTCCACGGTGACCGGAAGCGAGGACTCGTAGCCGTAGACGTTGTTGGACGCGGAGTCGCCAACCAGCAGCACCGGGATGCCGGCCTCATCGAACAGCTCCGCGGTGTACATGTCGTACGCGGTGAGCATGGGCCACGGCTCGCCGCGCTCCTTGAGCTCCCGCAGGTGATGGATGCGCACCCGCTTCGCCGGCTTGGGCGCGGCGCTCGGGCCGGTGCCGTACGGGGCGGTCACCTCGCCGCTCTGGCCGGTCTTCGGACCGGAGGCGGGGGTGTCTGCAGACGTCATCGTCGACCGTCCTTCCCTCGAAGCCCGCGTGCGCGGGTCCCCGGGTGTTCGTGGATGGTTACCTAGTCAGCGTCGCACCATCGCGGCTGGTACACAGCGCCGTGCGACGAGCTTCACACGGTCCCGCGACCCCGGTTCGATCGCTCTGATCGCTACTTGCCCTCGCGCCACGCGTTCGTGATCGGCAGGCGGCGGTCGCGCCCGAACGCCCTGAAGGTGATCTTGGTGCCCGGCGGGTACTGCCGCCGCTTGTACTCGGCCGCGTCGACCATCCGCAGCACCCGGTCCACCAGCTTCGGCGCGAAACCGGCCGACAGCAGGTCCGCGTAGCCGCGGTCGCCCTCCACGTAGTCGTCCAGGACGCGGTCGAGCAGCTCGTAGTCCGGCAGCGAGTCGGTGTCGACCTGTCCGGGCCGCAGCTCGGCGGACGGTGGCTTGCTGATCGAGTTCGCCGGGATCGGTGGCTTGCCGCCTTGTTCGTTGCGCCACCGGGCGAGCTCCCAGACCAGCGTCTTCGGCACGTCCTTGATCGGTGCGAACCCGCCGACCGCGTCGCCGTAGATCGTCGAGTAGCCGACCGCGAGCTCGGTCTTGTTGCCGGTCGCCAGCACCAGGTGGCCGTGCTGGTTCGACAGCCCCATCAGCGTCACGCCGCGGCAGCGGGCCTGCACGTTCTCCTCGGCGACACCGGTCAGCCCGAGCTGCGCGGTGAACGTCGCCACCATGTCGGCGATCGGCTGCACCTGGTAGGGCAGGCCGGTCCGCTCGGCCAGCTCCTGCGCGTCGGAGCGCGAGTGCGTCGAGGAGTAGGCCGACGGCATCGACACCCCGTGGACGTTCTCCGCGCCGAGCGCGTCGACCGCGAGCACCGCGCACACGGCCGAGTCGATCCCGCCGGACAGGCCGAGCACGACCGAGCGGAAGCCGTTCTTGTGCGCGTAGTCCCGCAGGCCCAGGACCAGCGCCGCCCAGACCTCGGCGAGCTCGGGCAGCGGCGCGGCCTTCTCGGGGGTCGGCAGGGGTTCGTAGCGCGGCAGCGGATCGGCGTGCAGGGTCCTGCGGGTCACGGTGAACTCGCCGACCGTGCCCTCGGTGCGCGCGGCACCTGCCGGCAGGTCCAGGTCGAGCACGGTGAGGTGCTCGACGAACCGGGGCGCACGGGTCTGCAGCGTGCCGTCCGCCGCGACGACCATCGAGTCGCCGTCGAACACGAGGTCGTCCTGCCCGCCGACCAGGTTCACGTACACCAGCGGCGCCGTGGCCTCGTCGGCGCGCCGGGCCACGAGCGGCAGCCGGACGTCGTCCTTCTCCCGTTCGTAGGGCGACGCGTTCGGTGCCACGATCAGGTCGACGCCCGCCTCGCCGAGCGCGGCGATCGGGCCGCCCTCCTGCCAGATGTCCTCGCAGATCACCATGCCGACCTCGAGGCCGTGGACGCGCAGGATGTCCAGCGTCTGGCCGGGGGTGAAGTAGCGCCGCTCGTCGAAGACGCCGTAGTTGGGCAGGTGGTGCTTGAACTGCGTGGCGACGACCCTGCCGCCATGCAGCACGGCGACCGCGTCGCGCGGGCCGGCCTCGTCGCGGTCCAGGTAGCTCACGACGCTCGCGACGTCCCCGCAGCCGGCCTCGTCGAGCTGCGCGGCGAGCGTGGTCAGTGCCTGCTTCGATCCGACCGCGAACGACTCACGCAGCGCCAGGTCCTCCACGGGGTAGCCGGTGAGCACCATCTCGGGGAAGACGACGAGGTGCGCGCCGGCGTCATGGGCGCGGCGGGTCCACGCGTCGATCAGCGCGGCGTTCCCGTCGAGGTCCCCGACGGTGGCGTTGACCTGTGCCAGCGCAATCCGAAGCTGAGCCATGCCACCATCCTCGCACAGTTTTCGCCCCCAAGTCGAAAAGCCCAACCCCGCGAGTCCAACGCTCCAGACCCGCGAGTCCAACCGTCCAGACCCGCGAGTCCAACCGTCCAGACCCGCGAGTCCAACGTTCGCGACCCGCGAGTCCAACGTTCGCGACCCGCGAGTTCAACGTTCGCGACCCGCGAGTCCAGCACCCAGATCTCGCGAGTCCCCCGCTCCCGCACGCGAGTCCCCGGTTCTCGCACGCGAGTTCCCGGTTCTCGTTCCCGAGTTCCCAACCGTGGATCCGGAGCGTTCAACACGCGGGTCCGGAATGTTGGACTCGCGGGTTCGGGGTGTTGGACTCGCGGGTTCGGAGTGTTGGACTCGCGGGTTAGCGGCGGGTGCCGCCGCGGACTTTCTTGATCACGGTGCGGACGCGCTGCAGGGCCTGCTCCGCGTCGGTGTCGAACGGGTTGTCGTGGACCATGTACGTCCACGTCGCCGACGGCCGGCGCAGGCCCTCCGCCTCCAGGTCCGCGCCCGCCGCGGTGATCTCCACCTTCTCGAGCGTCTTCGCGGCCCGCTCGGCGATCTCGTCGGCGATCTTGCGGAACTCGGGGATCGCGGTCCGGTGGAACTCGTCGATCGGGGTCTCCTTCGCGAGCGCTCGCAGGTGGATCGACTCCCGCACGTCGGCCAGGAACGCCAGGTGCTCGGTCCACCGCTCGTCGAGGTGGTAGAGCATGATCTGCCGCGCCGCCCGCTCAAGAACCTCGTCGTCGTGCGACTCCGTCAACGACTCCCAGCGCTCGCCGGTCACCGCGGCCAGCTCCGTCGACGCGAGGTCCGTACGCAGCAGCTCGTCGCGGTACTCGAGCAACACCTTGCGCTGGTGCTCGATCAGCCGGGTGTACCGCCACGTGTTGCGGTGGATCTCCAGCTGGACACCCTCGGCCACCTTCTGCGCGTGGTCGACGAACCGCTGCGTGGTGGGATCGTCGAGCCGGCCGTCGTCGTCCGGCGCGTCGCCCGCGGTGGCGTCCGGCGCGTACTGCACGACCTGGTCGTCGGCGAGCGAGGCGAACATGACCGACCCGCCCGGGTCGCCCTGCCGCCCCGACCGGCCGCGCAGCTGGTCGTCCAGCCGCGAGGACTGGTAGCGCCCGGTGCCGATCACCAGCAGCCCGCCCAGCTCCGCCACCTTGTCGTGGTCCGAGGGCGTGGCCGTGCCGCCGAGCCGGATGTCGGTACCCCGCCCGGCCATCTGCGTGGACACCGTGACCGCTCCGTGCGCGCCGGCCTCGGCCACGATCGCGGCCTCCTGCGCGTCGTTCTTCGCGTTGAGCACGACGCACTGCACGTCCGCCTCCGCGAGCATCTTCGCGAGCCGCTCCGACTCGGCCACGTCCCGCGTGCCGATCAGGATCGGCCGCCCGGCGGCATGCGTCTCGGCGATCTCCGCGACGATCGCCTTCTCCTTGTTCTCGACCGTGTCGTAGAGCCGGTCCGCCTCGTCCTCGCGGACGCAGGGCTTGTTCGGCGGGATCACCGCGACCCGCAGCTCGTAGAACTCGCGCAGCTGCTCGGCGACCGCCGATGCGGTGCCGGTCATTCCGCACACGGTCCGGTAGCGGCTGATCAGGCCCTGCACGCTGATCGAGTCGAGCACCTCGCCGCTCTCCGTCGGCCGCAGCCGCTCCTTGGCCTCGACCGCCGCCTGCAACCCGTCGGGCCAGCGCTGGCGCAGCGCGATCCGGCCGCGCGAGGAGTTGATCAGGTGGACCTTGCCGTCCCGGACGATGTAGTCGACGTCGCGCTCCAGCAGCGCGTGGGCGTGCAGCGCGGCGTTCACCGCGGCGAGCCGGTCGCTGTGCTCGCCGGAGTACAGGTCGACCCCACCGAGCGCCTTCTCCACCATCTTGGCCCCGCGCGTGGTCAGCCAGGCGTTGCGGCCGTCCTCGTCGCGCTCGTAGTGCGCACCGGGCCGCAGCGTGCGGACGATCTTGGCGACCTCCGGGTCGGTCTGCGCGTCGTCCGACGAGCCGGCGAGCACCAGCGGGACCTTCGCCTCGTCGATGAGCACCGAGTCCGCCTCGTCGACCAGCACCACGTCCGGCTCGCGGCCGACCATGTCGGCGGGTTCGGTGCACAGCCGGTCGCGCAGCACGTCGAAGCCGATCTCGCTGACCGAGCCGTACGTGACGTCCGCCGAGTACGCCGCGCATCGCTCCTCCGGCGTGGACGTCTGGCCGACCCACGCGACCGTGACGCCGAGCAGTTCGTAGACCGGGCCCATCCACTCCGCGTCGCGCCGGGCCAGGTAGTCGTTCACCGACATCACGTGCACCGGCCGGCCCTGGATGGCGTACCCCGCGGCGGCCAGCGCGCCCGCGAGCGTCTTGCCCTCACCGGTGGCCATCTGCACGACGTGCCCGGCGAGCAGCTCCATCGTGCCGAGCAGCTGCACGTCGTAGGGCCGCTCGTCGAGCGCGCGCCGCGCCGCCTCACGGCCGAGCGCAGACAGTTCGGCCAGCTCCTTCTCGCCGAAGGAGTCCGCGTCGCGCAGCCTCGCGGCGGCCTCGGTGAGCTCGGCATCGTCGAGCTTCTCGATCTTGGCCTCGCGCCACTCGACGGACTTGAGCAGCTCCTTGTAACGGGAGATGTCGACGGTGGCCGGACGATCCATGAACCGGCTGAACCGGTTCTTGACCCGTCGCATGAACGCCGCCACCCGACGCTCACCTCCTCGCTTCTGTCGTTCGCCGTCCTGCACGGTAACGGTGGAACCGGTCTGATTGGTTCCAGCCAACCCAACAGCCTATTCACACCCCGATGGGAGGATCGGCCCGTGACCCGATCGCGTCAGCTCGCCGCCGTACTCATGCTCGCCGCCCTGGCGAGCGGATGCACGTCGACGGTCGGCGGGTCATCCGGGCCGAGACTTCCGTTCGACGAGACGAACGGGCCGGCCGGGGAGGTGCCCGACGGCCTGGACGGGTTCTACGGCCAGCAGCTGACCTGGGAAGGCTGCACGGACTACGCCACCGGCGAGTTCGACGCCGAGCAGCTGTCCGACCCGGCCGTGCAGTGCACCCACCTGACGGTTCCGCTGAAGTACGCAGATCCCACCGGCGAGACGATCCGCATCGGCGTGCTGCGCAAACCGGCCACCTCGCGGGCGGACCGGATCGGGTCGCTGCTGGTGAACCCGGGTGGCCCCGGGGTGGCCGGCCTGTCGACCGCGGCCTCGGTGGCCAAGGCGAACGACGATCTCGCGGCCCGGTTCGACTTCGTCGGCTTCGACCCGCGCGGCGTGGGCTCGAGCGAGCCGACCGTCGAGTGCCTCACCGACGAGGAGACCGACGCGGAGCGCGCCGACGACAGCGAGCTGGACACGTCGCCGGAGGGGATCCGGGACACCGAGGCGCAGGCGAGGGACTACGCGGCGAAGTGCGCGTCGCGGACCGGGCACGGCAAGGAGATGCTCGCCAACATCGGCACGCGGGATGTCGTGAAGGACCTGGACGTGCTGCGCTCGGCGCTGGGCGACGACAAGCTCAGCTATGTCGGGTTCTCCTACGGGACCCGGATCGGGAGCGCGTACGCCGAGGCGTTTCCGGAGAACGTGCGAGCCCTGGTCCTCGACGGGGCCGTCGACCCCACGCAGGACCAGATCGACTCGACGGTCGCGCAGGGGGCCGGTTTCCAGAAGGCGTTCGGTGACTTCGTGGCATGGTGCGTCGATCGCGAGGACTGCGCCCTCGGCCGGGACGCGAACGCCGCGCTGGGCACCTTCCAGGACCTGATCCGCCCGCTGGCGGACCGCCCGGTCGACGTCGACGGCCGCCCGCTGTCGTTCGAGGACGCGACGACCGGGGTGGTCCAGGCGCTGTACTCCCAGCAGCTGTGGGAGAACCTGAACACGGGCCTGAACGAGCTGCGCCAGCAGGAGGGCCGGATGCTGATGTTCCTGGCGGACCTGTATCTGGAACGCGGTCGGGACGGGGAGTACACGACCACCCAGGACGCCTTCACCGCGATCCACTGCGTCGACGACCCCCGGGTGACCGACCCGAACGTGATCAAGGACCTGAACACCCGCTACAAGAGGGCGGCCCCGTTCCTCGACGACGGCAACCCACCCGGCACCGCCCGCGACGCGTGCGCGTTCTGGCCCGTCCCGCCGACGAGCGCGCCACACGTGCCGAAGGTCGAGGGCCTGCCCCCGGTCCTGGTCATCTCGACGACGAACGACCCGGCCACCCCGTACCAGGCGGGTGTCGCGCTGGCGAAGGCGTTGCAGGGCGGCCTGCTGACCTACGAGGCCACCCAGCACACGGTGTTCCTGCAGGGCAACGGTTGCGTGGACAAGGCAGGCGCCACGTACCTCATCGAAGGCAAGCTTCCCGCTGAAGGAACCCGCTGCAAGCCCTGACCCCGGGCTAGCTCGCACGCGCGACCGCGCGCCCGACCAAACCGCCCCGCTCACGCCAACCGTCCGCGCGCAGGCGAAATGTCCCCGCGCGCAAGCGAAAAACGTCCCGCGCACGCGCGCGCGTGCAGAACCGGACTCTCGAAAGCCCCACCCTCACCGGGGGCCACCCTCGACGCCAGTCTACCGGCGAACACTGACAAAACCGGGGTCGCGGGCTCGCCTGTGGACAACCTGGACCACTGTGGACAACCCGCGGAGCAACGGAATCAGTCGCGGAGCAAGGGAGTTAGTCGCGGCGCCGGCCGGTGACGAACAGCGCCAGCACCGCGCCGCCCACGCAGACGAACGCCGTGATCAGGAAGATCTCCGTGTACTGGGTCAGCAGCGCCGAGTTCACCGCAGCCCGGTACGCGGTCATCTCCCGCTCCACCTCCTGCGGCGACTTGCCGAACGGCAGCGGCGTGTTCAGGGTCGCGGTCAGCGTGTGGAACCGGTGCAGGCCCCACGCCGCCAGTGCCGCCACGCCGATCAGCATCCCGGTCATCCGCGCCACCACCACGCCGGCCGCCGCCACGCCGTGCTGCGACGCCGGCACGACGCGCAGCGCGGCCGACGACAGCGGCGCGATCACCAGGCCCAGCCCGAGTCCGGTCACCGCGAGGTCCACGTCGAGCCGGGGGAGCGACACGAACCCCAGCGAGTGCCGCGCCGACAGCACCTCCACCGGCCAGCCCGAGATCAGCAGGAACCCCAGCGCCGCGACGAGCAGACCCAGCACGGCCGGCCACCGGTCGCCGAACCGGCTCGCCAGCCAGCCGCCGGCCAGCGCGCCGACGGGCAGCGCGACGAGGAACCGCACCAGCAGCAGCACGCTGCCCTGGTCGTCGCGCCCGAGCAGCGTCTGCCCGAACAGGTCGATGTTCACCAGCGTCACCATCAGTGCCGCGCCCGCCGCGAGGCTCGCCCCGAGGCACGCGAGGAACGGCCGCATCGACACCCCGCGCGTGTCGATCAGCCGCGTCCGCGCGCGGTACTCCCACACCACGAAGCCGGCCAGGAAGACAAGTGCGCCGACGAGCAGCGGCACGCCCCATGGCGGCAGCACGGTCTCGCGCGGCGACGGGTTGTACAGCCCCACCACCGCGAGTGCCAGGCACCCGGCCAGCAGCGCCGCGCCGACGACATCCACCGGGGACCGGACCACCCGCCGCGTCGGCACCGTGAAGTGCACGGCCACCATCGCCAGCAGCGCGAGTGGCACGTTCACCCAGAACACCCCGCGCCACCCCGCGACCGCGGCGATCGCTATCCCGTACAAAGGCCCGAGCACCGAGCCGAGCTCCTGCGCCGCGCCGACCGCCCCCAGCACCGCCGACCGCCGGTGCGCCGCCCACAGGTCCGCCACCAGCGCCATCGTCACCGGCAGCAGCGCGCCACTGGCCACGCCCTGGATCACCCGGCCGGCCACCAGCAGGAACAGGTCCCCGGACATGGCGGTGACCACCGAGCCCACCAGGAACCCGCCGAGGCACACCTGCAGGAGCACCTTGCGGCCGAACCGGTCCGACGCCTGGCCGAGCAGCGGCATCGCCGCCACATAGCCGAGCAGGTACCCGGTGACCACCGGCGTGATCCGCTCCAGCCGGTTCACCGGGATCCGCAGGTCGTCGATGATCTGCCGGAACACGCTGACGACGACGTACGTGTCCAGCGCGCCGAGCAGCACGGCGAGCCCACCCGCCCCGATGGCGATGGCCCGCCCGCGCCCGACGGGCGCCTCGACCGACGTCACTGTGGCGCGGTGATCTCGACCGGCTTGTCCACATCGGACAGAGTGACGTCCACAGTGGGCGATCCCTCCGCTGGCACCGCCACGCTCGCCTTCACGGGCTGGTGGTCGCCGTCCTGCCGCAGCCAGAACGTGATGTCCACATCGGAGTCGACGCCCGGCACGAGATCCGCGATGACGTCCCGGCTGGCCTTGCCCTTCACCCGGTAGGTGGGCACGCCGTCGAGGTCCTCGGCGGCCTCGGTGTTCGGGGCCTGCACGTTGGACAGCACGTTCGCGATGCCGCGGCTCGGGTCGAGGATGGCGGCCGGGTCGTACAGGTTCGCGATCAACGCGGCCGGGAGCTCCTGGTAGCCGCCCGTCGGGCCCTTGACGTAGGCCTTGTCGTCGACGATCACGAACTCGCCCTCGAACAGGCTGCCGAACAACATCATCTTCACCGAGCCCTGCGCAGCGCCGGCGTCGCCGCCCTCCCGGGTCAGGTCGCCCTCGGCGCTCTGCACGTCCAGCCCCGGCACCGTGCCGTTGACCGCGAGCGTGAAGTGGGCGCTGCGGATGTCCGCCGCCGACTTCGCGGCGTCGTCGAGGAGCCCGGCGGCGTCCGGTAACGAGCCGCCGTCCGCACCGCCCTCGTCCGAGGTGCAGGCGGAGAGGACCGTCGCGAGGAACGCGAGCAGGGCGACCAGGAACCGGCGCATGACCATGCCGCGCATCGTAGAACCGTGAAGCTGAGAGCGGTTCAGCCTTGGCCGAATCGCAGCCTGCCCGCCACCGCGCTCGCCCGGAACGTTCTCCGGTACGCCAGCGGTGAGACACCGTGAGCGGCCCGCATGTGCTGGCGCAGCGAGGCCCCCGTGCCGAGGCCGGACCGCGCCGCGACCGCGTCCACCGTGAGGTCGGTCGACTCGAGCAGGTGCATCGCGTGCCGCACCCGCTGCTGGGTCAACCAGCCGCCCGGCGCCTGGCCGGTCTCCGCGCGGAACCGCCGGGAGAACGTGCGCACGCTCATCCGCGCGTGGGCCGCGAGCGTGGCGAGGTCCAGCGGCTCGTCGAGCCGGCGCAGCGCCCAGGCCCTGGTCGGGGCCGTCCCGTCGGCTCGCCCGTCACCTCTGTTCTCGGGCACGTGCCGGTCGATGAACTGCGACTGGCCACCCTCCCGCCACGGTGGCACCACGCAGTAGCGGGCCGCCCGGTTGGCCACCTCGCTGCCGTGGTCGGTGCGCACGACGTGCAGGCACAGGTCGACGCCCGCACCGAGGCCGGCCGAGGTCAGCATGTCGCCGTCGTCCACGAACAGCACGCGGCGCACGACCACGGCATGCCGCACACGACCGCCGCGTCGCTGCTCGCGCTGATCGGGATCTTCGACGTGGCCGGCCAGATCCTCTCCGGCTGGCTGACCGACCGGGTCGACCCGCGGCTGCTGCTCGGCGGCTACTACACGCTGCGCGGCCTGTCGCTGATGATCCTGCCCGCGCTGTTCGCGCCGGACACCCAGCCGAGCATGTGGGTGTTCGTCGTGTTCTACGGCCTAGACTGGATCGCGACCGTGCCACCCACGGTTGCCTTGTGCTGCAACAGGTTTGGTGTCAACGGGCCGGTCGTGTTCGGCTGGGTGTTCGCCGCGCGCACCAGGTCGGCGCCGCTCTGGCCGCGGTCGCCGCGGGCGCGGTTCGGGACGTGCGGGGGAGCTACGACCTCGCGTGGGTCGTCGCCGGCGGGCTGTGCGTCGCGGCGGCGCTGCTGTCGCTCGCCATACGCCCGATCCGGGATCCGAGCCGCGCCGAAACACGGCGTTAACACGGCCTACCTAGGCTTTCGGCATGGATCGTCAGCAGGAGTTCGTCCTCCGCACCCTCGAGGAGCGCGACATCCGCTTCGTGCGCCTCTGGTTCACCGATGTCCTGGGCTTTCTCAAGTCGGTGGCGGTGGCCCCGGCCGAGCTCGAGGGCGCGTTCGCCGAGGGCATCGGCTTCGACGGCTCCGCGATCGAGGGCTTCGCCCGCGTCTACGAGTCGGACATGGTCGCCCGGCCCGACCCGGCGACGTTCCAGGTGCTGCCGTGGGAGAACCCCGAGGGCCACCACTACGCGGCGCGGATGTTCTGCGACATCGCGATGCCGGACGGCTCGCCGTCGTGGGCCGACCCGAGGCACGTCCTGCGGCGCACGCTCGCCAAGGCCGGCGAGGCCGGGTTCACCTGCTACGTGCACCCCGAGATCGAGTTCTTCCTGCTGTCGGAGATGTTCGAGGACGGCCGCGAGCCGGTCCCGGCCGACAACGGCGGGTACTTCGACCAGGCCAGCCACGCCACGGCCACGCACTTCCGCCGGCACGCCATCGAGACACTCGAGGCGATGGGCATCTCCGTGGAGTTCAGCCACCACGAGGGCGCCCCCGGCCAGCAGGAGATCGACCTGCGCTACGCCGACGCGCTGACCATGGCCGACAACGTGATGACGTTCCGGTACGTGGTCAAGGAGGTGGCGCTGACCCAGGGCGTACGGGCCTCGTTCATGCCCAAGCCCTTCTCCGGCCAGCCCGGATCGGGCATGCACACGCACGTCAGCCTGTTCGAGGGCGACCGGAACGCCTTCTACGAGGGCGAGGACCCGTACGAGCTGTCGGCGACCGGCAAGGCGTTCGTCGCGGGGCTGCTGCGGCACGCGCGGGAGATCTCGGCCGTCACCAACCAGTGGGTCAACTCGTACAAACGCCTGATCGTTGGCGGAGAAGCCCCGTCCGCGGTGTGCTGGGGTCACGCGAACCGGTCCGCGCTGGTTCGGGTTCCCATGTATTCACCGGGAAAGGCGTCCTCCCGCCGCGTGGAGATCCGGAGCCTGGATTCGGCCTGTAATCCTTACCTGGCATACGCGGTCATCCTCGCCGCCGGCCTCAAGGGTGTGCGTGAGGAGTACGAGCTGCCGCCGGCCGCCGAGGACGACGTGTGGTCACTCACCGACGCGGAGCGACGCGCGGCCGGGTACGCGCATCTGCCGCAGAACCTGGGCGAGGCACTCGCGGAGATGGAGAACTCGGAGTTGCTGGCCGAAACGCTCGGTGAGCACGTCTTCGACTTCTTTCTCCGGAACAAGCGCAACGAGTGGGACGCCTACCGGCGCTCGGTGACGCCGTACGAGCTCCGGACGCTGCTCCCGATCTTGTAGGACAGGCCGCTGACCAGCCGATTTGACTTTGTGTGCGGCCGGTCGCTAACTTTTCTCACGTCGCACCGCACGGCGGACGGGCCCGGAAGTAGCGAGCCAGACCCGGACGACGTGAACCGTCAGGTCCCTGATACACTTTAGGGGCTGGCAACGAGCTGGGCCGAGCGAGTTGACATCGCGCACCGGACCAGATAGCGTGTTGCGGCGCAGCGATCCGGTTCTCCTCCCAAGCGAGACCCTTTCGGTCTCCCAAGCAGGGAGTGGCGGATCCAGCCAAGCAGGAAACCAAGCAGACGTCCCTTTTGATCGAGTCGCGGTCATGCGGTTCGTGATGGGTGTGCGTGTGTTGTTTGAGAACTCAACAGTGTGTCGATTGATGCTAGTGAGCTTGTGCCTGGCCTTTTGGTTGGGTGTTGCTGGGGTTTTTTCTCTTTGATGCATTATTGGAGAGTTTGAT
>NZ_JBOHGB010000148.1:0-17733 GCF_050699935.1 Actinophytocola sp. | reverse complement strand
CCGGGTGCGGGCCACCTGCCGGTCGACGACCTCGACGGCCTTCCGTACGCGGCCGAGCTCGAGCAACGCGCTGTCGCGCACCAGGGGATCTCGTCGGGCGCGCTGGCCGAGCCCGGCACCGGCGTACTGTCGCCCGCCACGCGGCGAGCAGCTCCGCGGGCGCGGTCCAGGGCGCGCTCGCGGGCGGCGGCGTTCCCGGCGAGCGCGTGGCCCTGCCTCGCACCGGGCGGCCAGGCCCAGGATCCGCGGCCGGATCCCGCCGCGCCGCGCGGGCGAGCTCGACGGTGCCGTGCCGGTACATCATGATCTCGGCCCGGCGCACGAGAGGCTCGCCAGGTGCGGGGTCGCGCCGGCGTAGGCGTAGGCGACGGCCCGGTCGGTCCAGCGCAGCGCGGCGGTGTCGTCCCCGGCCTCATGGCTGATCCAGCCGCGTACTCGGCCACGCGGGAGGCGAGCAGCGGCTCGGTGCGCATGGGCTCCGGGTTGTCGGCGAGCGTGTGCAGGCGCGCGATCACCCGAGCGAGCACGGCGCTCGGCCGCTGCACCCCGTTCTCGATCTTGCTGACCTGGCTCTTGCTGTAGTCGATCCGCCGGGCCAGCTCCCCGACGAAATACCGGCGTCGGTCCTGACTTTACGCAGCAACGCGTCAATGACTCGGCCACCGGATCCTCCCAGATTCGCACCTGCGAGTGGAACTTCCCGACATTCCGAAGGCAATGTTTTCCCGCGCGCGGGCCCGCCCTCTCGGACCCGCGTCGCGAATACCGGCTAGTCACCCCAGTCGTGCCCGTCGGTGGTGGTCGGGGGCGGCGGAGGTGGGGTCGGATAGGCGGAAGCCGAGCCGGAAACTATCGACGGGACCGCGACCGCGATGGCCCGCGGCGGCACAAGACGACGACATGATTGCACTCCTTGGCTGGGTTTCGGCGCTTTCCGCGCCCCACCAAGGAGAATTCCCGTTGCCGTCTCGACTGACGACGAGGTGCCCTTTTCCTGTTGGTCAGGAAACAGGAAACACCATCAGACCAGCCTTTCACCCGAGCGGCCAGAACGAGCTGCCAGCGTGCGGAAGTCGCCCCGCGAGAACCATGTCCACGAGCCGGTCGGCCGGATCCGGTGCACCTCGAGGTCGGCCTCCCCCGGCTCCCGCCCGGGTTCCCTCGGCGCCAGATCCGTGGCGAGAAAGGCGTGGTCGCGGTGTGGTCGGTGAAGGAGTCGGCACCGTCGACGGCCCCGAGCGCGGTCCACGTGGTGGCCGAGGTCCCGGGCTCCTCGCGAGGCGGCGGCGGGCACCTCGCCGCCGGGCCCGATCCCGCCGCACCGTGAACCACCGGAAGCGAACACGACTCGGAGGACAGGCAATCCCAGCCCGACTCAACCACGCCCGCCAGTCATCCACATGATCACCGCTTGAGCCAGATGAGAGGCCGTGGTCCCCTTCGACTGTTCGACGCGCCGTCGGAGATTCGGCCGCCGGCCGCTTTCAAGGGCGTCTGTCAGCTCAGCTCGGCCTCCAGCGCGGTCAGCAGGTCGGTCGCCAGGGGTTTCAGCTGCTCCAGCGGGGTTTGCGGCGAAACCGTGATGTCGAGCGGGAACTGTTCGTCGCCGGCGGTGAACACGACGACCAAGAGGGATTGGTCCACGCGTCCGCCGTCCAGCGGAGCGTTGCCGTAGCCGGCGCCGAGCCCGTCGATCCGGTCGTAGTCCCCAACCGCCTCGCTCTCGCTCACCAGGTCGGTGAACCCACGGTCCAGAGCCTCGTCGACGCTCTTGCCCAAGGTCTGGCCGACGTGGGTCGTGACAGCGGGCGGCAGGGTGTCCACCTCCATCAACGTGAACTCGACTCCGTACCGGCAGGTCTTGCTGAGGATCGGGGCCGACCGGACCGGCGACCCTTGGCGTCGGTGACGACGACGTCCAGCGCCCGCTCGATCGCGTCGTTCGGCAGCAGCTCGCACAGACGCTGCGAAGTGAGGTTCTCCAGGGTGGTTTCCGTCCGCGGCCCGCTGGTGTCGCCTTCCCCGGAGCTGTCGGAGCACGCACCGAGCAACAGCACGGACGCCAGCAACGCGACTGCTTTGACCACCACGAACCTCTCCCCCAACCGAGTCGATGCCGTGCCATGGTGCCTGGCGACCTACCGGGCCGAGCGAGAAACCGGCGAATCCTCGGCTCTCGGGGTTCTCACGTAATTCGCCAGCCGAGCCAGAAGTAGCGCCGCCGCACCTCGGCCGGGCCGCGGCAACGAGTCGGGCGCCGGGACACCGGGTCCACATCGGACTGTCCACCCCGGACAGCGAGCCGGGCGTGCGGAAGCCGCGAGTGACGGAGAAGGCCGGCGGGCCGACCTCGACGCACGCTGGGCGAAGATCTGCAAGTAAGCACCACGTGGCGCGCCTGCAGGGATTCGAACCCCTAACCTTCTGGTCGGATGATCATGTCTCGACACTGCTCGTCGTTCGGCGGTTCCCTTACGGGGAAACGAAAACGCCGATCGTGCGTGGCGGTCGTTTGACGTCTCTTCGCGACGTTTGCATGGGTAAGGCATGGGCGCGATCATGCTCGCTGAGCGTTGGGTAACGCGCCGTGGCGGCTGAACGATCGGTACGCGCGTGGCTCACCAGCTCGGGCACAAGCGTGTGAGTGAGACGCAGGACACGTACTTCGGCCGGTCGCAGCCGAGTCCGCAGGTGGCGACGCTGCTCGGGGTGATCGACGAAAATGCGTGATTTCGCATGGGTAAAAAACGGGGCCGATCTTGAAGGATCGGCCCCACGCTGCCTCAACCAGGCAACGCGCGCCCGAAGGGATTCGAACCCCCAACCTTCTGATCCGTAGATCTGGCGCCGCAGGCGACCACCGCCTCTGCCAGCGACCATAGCAACAACCACGGCCTCCGTGGCCTCCACAGTCACCCCTACATCCCTGATTTGGGTCCCGCGATGGGTCCCGAGTGTTCGACTCTGATTTCAAACAAGAGGAGAAACCAGTCTCGAGATCGGACATGCTGCGCCAGCGGACCCGGCCCTGCTCCACGAGCGGTGCTACCGCGTGCGCACCTCGTTGGTCGCCGAGGGATCCCCATCCCAGCAGGGAGATCGGGTCATCACGGAGTGCAGTCAATCGACCGTGCCGCGCTCCACAACCCACCGAGTGGGTTGGCCGGTGACCTGCTCGATCAGCTCGAAGTCTCCGTCGTAGTGCAGAACGGTCAGCTCCATCCGCAACGCCACTGCGGCGATGATGAGATCCGGCACCTTGCGCCCCTTGAGACCCAGCGAGGCGAGCGCTCGCTGGGTCTCCTTGGCCTGGTCAAAATCTGACGACACGACGTCCACTACCGGAAAGGCACCCAAGGCGCGTTGCAGTGCGTCCCACTCGTTCGCGTTGCGGGCAGAGAAACCGGTCTCAAGGTCCGACATGGTGCACCGACCGACCCGGCCCTGTTCCGCGAGGGGCGCTACCGCCTCGCGCACCTCGCTCTTCGACAAGCGAGTCAGCACACTGGTATCGACCAGCCAGGTCAGCGCCATGCCTGCTCTCGATCGGCGAACTCGAAGGCCGCCAGCGTGTCCAGGGCTTCAGGCACGTCCGAGCGCTGATGCGCCTCGCCGGCAGCGAGGCGAAGGGCGGTGTTCACCGTGTCCTTCATCGTCGCCGTGCCGAGTTGCCGCCGCGCCGCTTCGAGTACGTCGTCGTCGATGTCCACCAAGTGCTTCACGACCACAGTATATACCCCGCAGGCTCTATATATATCCTGTGTGGTTGAGAGCCAGCCCCTGGTGGGCCGGTTCTTGGCGGCGCAACGTGGACATCCACGGTTGAGCCACCTACCGGTCAGTGCGTAGCAGTTCGGTGAGGCGTTTGCCGACGATCGAGATGCTGGGTGTGGGCTCGCGGTCGACGAAGGTTTTCTTGTGGCGGCGGAGCAGTTTCTCGCCGTCGCGTTGCCAGGAGAAGCCGGGTTTGCGCAGTAGGGCGCGGAACACGGGGTCGGCGCCTTGGGGGTGGTGGTCGACGAGCCGGCGGATTGCCAGCGGGGAGATCGAGTCGTGGTGGAGGTAACTGCGGAGGGCAGCGAGGCGGGAACGGTCCCGGGCCAGCGTCGGATCGGCGAACAGGTCGTCCAGAAAGCCGAAGTTCCGGTAGAGCGTGAGCCCTTCGACCTCGTCGTAGATCACCGCGATGCTGTCGGCTTCGAGCAGATCCTCGGACAGCGTCCCCAGATCCGGAAGTGCGGATTTCGCGGCGCGCCTGGCTGCCTTGGCGTCCAGTCCTGCCATTGCCCGCTGTTGTTGGCGGCGGTAGTGCTCCCGCAGTGATTCCTGGGCTTCGTGCGGCGGCAGCACCGTCAGGTCGGCGCCGACCTGGTCGATGAAGTCCGCACGATGCTCGGCCTGGATCTCCCATGCCCGCTGGAGCATGGCCGGGTTCCGCCGGAGCAGTTCCGGATGGGTGGTGATCTGTTCGGCGGCGGCACTTGCGATCTGCTGCCGAGCGGACTTGGGGAAGGGGCTGTAGTGCCCGGTCACCAGCCAGGCGTCGGTCGCGGGGTGGAGCGGCACACAATCCGCCCGACGACGAACATGCCCGCGCGTAGCTTGGCGAACGCTTCCCGGCCCATGTTGGAGTAGACACGGTAGACCATGTCGTCGAGGAGGTTGTGTAGCAGGACGGCGTCGCCGTCGAACCGGCGAACCTCGAAACACGCCTCGACGACGTCGCTCCAGCCGAGGAGCATTTTCCGCTCGTCGGCCGACAACGTCGGCCGACGCCCGGCGACGAACCGTTCGAGCACGGTGCGGCCGTCGGACAGGCGGTGCCGCAACGCGAAGTGGTCGACGGCGAGGACGGCTGTGCCTTCGTCGAGGTAGCCGTAGCGGTCGGCCGTCTCGAACAACACCGTATCCAGCCGCCTGGCGAACCGGGGGCTCTGCGCGAACGCCACGAGCTCGCCCTTGAGATCCGCGGCGCGGGCAATCAGTTCGCCGATCGAGGTGTCACTGTCGGTGGAGGACGTTGTCTGCGTGGTCATCGCGGCAACCCTATCGACCTACGGGACGGACCTGGCGCGGCCGCTCTACGGTGGTCGCGTGGACGATCTTCCGCTGGTGGAGGAGTTGGCGAGCCTGCGCGCGTTGACCGCGCAACTGCGGGCGGAGAACGCGCGGTTGTTGCGATTGCTGGAACTGAGCCCCAAGCAGGCGGCGCCGCCCGGCCCGGCGCAGATCGGCTTCTTCGAAGCGCATCCAGGCCCGGTCGATCGGCACTCGGCGCCTGAGACGAAGGTCGAGTTCTTCGCCGCCCTGTTCGCTGCCCGAACCGATATCTATGCGACCCGGTGGGAGAACACCCGCGCCGGCAAGGCCGGTTGGCTGCCGGTGGTACGTGGCGGGTGGCGCAAGGGCGTGCGGCATGAGGACCGCGACTACCTGCCACTCACCAAGGAGGTCCTGCGCGCCCACCTGACCGGGGAGAAGCACGTTGGGCTGTACCCGCTGCTGGACGGTGACCGGTGCTGGTGGCTGGCGGCCGACTTCGACGGGCAGACGGCGATGCTCGACGCCCTGGCCTACCTGAAGGCCGCCAGAACCTGGTCGGTGCCCGCCGCGCTGGAGGTGTCCCGGTCCGGAGTCGGCGCGCACACGTGGGTGTTCTTCACCGCGCCCGTACCGGCCGAGTCCGCCCGCCGGCTGGGTTCCGCACTGCTACGGGAGGCGATGGCACTGCGCGGTCACATGGACCTGGACAGCTACGACCGGCTGTTCCCGTCCCAGGACGTGCTACCCGCAGGCGGGGTGGGAAACCTGATCGCCGCGCCCCTACACGGCAAAGCACGCGCAGCTGGAGCGACCATGTTCCTCGACCTGGCCACGATGGAACCGCACGACGACCAGTGGGCGTTCCTCTCCACACTTGGCCGGATGAGCCCGGCGGAGGTCGACCGGGTCGCGCGCCGAGCAGGGCAGGTCACGGTCGGCGCGAGCATTGATCGGATCGGCGCACCGGTGTCGACCCGAATCCGTGTCACACCACCACCGATCGTGCGTGCACGACTCGGCGCGGGGATCCGGGTGGAGTCAGATGAGCTGACCCCGGCACTGCACGCGACACTCAAGCACGCCGCGTCGCTGTCGAACCCGCTGTTCTACGAACGCCAGCGACTGCGCATGTCCACCTGGGACACACCGCGGTTCCTGCGCAGCTACGACGAAACCCTCGACGGTGGGCTCGTCCTGCCCCGTGGTCTGGCTGACACTGTGGCTTCGCTGGTCGAGCAGGTCGGTAGCCGCCTCGAGGTGACCGACGAGCGAGCGGCCGGCGAGGAGCGGACGTTCACCTTCGCGGCAACACTGACCCGCCCACAACAAGCCGCCGTAGCCGACCTGCGTGAACACGACCTGGGCGTGCTGGTCGCGCCACCGGGCGCGGGCAAGACCGTCATCGCCTGCGCCCTGATCGCCGACCACGCGACGTCAGCGCTCGTGCTCGTCGACCGCAAGACCCTCGCCGACCAGTGGCGCACTCGCATCGCCGATCTCCTCGGTGTCAAGGCCGGCCAACTCGGCGGCGGCCGCCGCAAGACCCGTGGCGTGGTCGACGTCGCGATGCTGCAAACGCTGGCACGCAAGGACAACATCGAGGAACTCGTCGGCGGCTACGGCCTCGTGGTGGTGGACGAGTGCCACCACATCCCCGCGGCGGCGTTCGAGCACGCCGTCAGGCAGATCCCGGCACGCCGCTGGCTCGGGCTCACCGCGACCCCGTACCGCCGCGACAAGCTCGACGACCTGATCGCCCTGCAACTCGGCCCGGTTCGCCACACGATCACCCACGCCACTGCTCCCCATGGCGACGCGCCGCAGCTCGAACTCGAGCAAGCCGGGCAGCGACCCACACCGGTACTGCACGTGCACGACACCGCCTACCGCTACGTCGGCGACGCTGACCCCTCCGTACCCGGCGGAATGGCGGCCATCTACCGCGACCTCGTCGCCGACCACGCCCGCACCACCCAGGTGGTCGACGACGTGGCGGCGGCACTGGAACGAGGCCGGCACTGCCTGGTGCTCACCCAGTGGGCCGCACACGTCGAGCGGATCACCGACGAGCTCCGGCAGCGGGTCCTGGACCCGGTCGTGCTGCGCGGCGGAATGAGCGCCAAGGCCCGCCGCGACGCCCTCTCCCGACTGAACGCCGACGAGTCACCGCTGCTGGTGGTCGCCACGGGCCCGTTCGTCGGCGAAGGATTCGACTGCCCTGTCCTGGATACCCTGTTCCTCGCCGCGCCGATCGCGTTCAAGGGCCGCCTGGTCCAGTACGCCGGACGCATTCTGCGCGTCCATCCGGGCAAGACCACCGCCGAAGTGCACGACTACCACGACGTTGACACCGGCGTCCTGGCCTCATCCCTGGCCAAACGCGCACCGGGCTACGTCAGCCTCGGCTTCACTGATCCACGCAAACTCAGGACGCGGGCATGACGTAGCCCAGCTTGCGCAACGCCGCGCGGAACTTCAGCTCCGCGTCGAGCGGGACGATGAGGTGACGCTCACCGATAAGCCGGCAGAGGGAACGCGTCCCGCGATCGCGAGCGATGAGCGTCGCCAGCGCCGAGTCGGCGCATTCGATCACGCGCGCGTGCCCGAGGTCGGTCAGCTCGCCGGCACGACGGGTGACCTCGGCGAGGAGGACCTCCAGCGCGCCGGGCAACTCGTGCTCGGCTCGCCGGACAAGAAAGCCGGTGAACTCGGTCAGGTCACGTCCGCTGTCGACCGCGACGAGCAGGCTCGCCGCGGAGACGGTCCACACCCGATCCGCGGTCCGCTCGGCGAACGCCGACAACAGCAGCTCATCACCCGGCGCCAACGAGCCGGTGACCACCACGTCCAGGTTCGGCAGGACCTTCAGGACCCGAGCCTGATCGGCGACGGCCGTCGGCTGGTAGCTGTCCACCATGCCCAGTGCGAAACAGCTCAAGGCATTGAGCCGGACTGCCTGCAGACCGTCGTAGCGGCTCAGCGCGTCCAGGTCATCCGCACCCCAGTTGTCCCGGAAGTCGTCCCGCTCGCCTGCGGGGTGCACGTACTCGAGATCGACGAGGCCTAGTGTGCCCGCATACTCGAACAGCACCGCCAGCGTGTAGCGGCCTTCCAGGAGCTCCCAGCGGTGGTAGCCGTCATAACCGAGGCTGCCGTACTGCGGGTCTTCGAGGTACAGCTTCCACAACGCCATGTCATTGCGGGCGATAGTGGGACTCAGGTTTCCTCGTCGCATGGTGGTGAACAGACCGTCCACGCCGATCCACTCGTTGGGCGGGCAGTTGGCCAACGCCCTGGCGACGATCTGCCGGCGCGGCTTGGCCGCGCTGAGCACGTTCTTGCTCCGCTGGCCCTTGATCTCCTCGATCCGGCTGAACTCGTCGATCACCGCGTGGGTCAGCCACCGCTGCCACAACGCCCGGATGACCTCCGCCGCTGGCGCGCTCAGCGCGGCACGGCCCTTGGGCGTCAGCCGCAACCGCCCACCGTCGATCCTGGCCAGCCCACCCGCCTGCAACAGCAGAGGCCACGCGAACGCCGCGATCGATTCCGACACGTAGAAGTCGCCGTTTACCAGACGCGAACCCACCGCGTGCATCGTTGCCGCCGACGGCCGGCCAGTCTTCTCGCTGCACCGCACCTCACCCGCCGCGCACAGCTCCAGCACCGTCCGCAGGTTCAGCTGGGCCTCCTGCTCGGTCAGCCGCACCCGGTGCTCCATGACGTCGCTCATGCTCTACACCCAATGCCGGTAGGCCTCGACCCACTCCGCCCCATCAGGCGGTGGTGTCGGCAGCGGCAGGTCGAGGATCGGAATCCGCTGCAGCGACCAGCCTCGCCGGCACACCGCGACAATCGTGTCGTCAGTGGTCAGGTCCACCTTCGCCACGGTGACGTCGACCCCCAGCACGCTGGTCTGGAACGGCACAGCGAGATGATCCTCGAGCATCGTGTAGAAGCCCGTCACGCACTCGCTGTCGTTGTAACAGTCAACCGTCGCCTCCGCGACCATGGCCTCCAGCGCCTTACGACTCAACGACCTCACCGCGCAGAGACTAGCGAACCGTCACAAAGACACCGAGCACACGTGTAGCCAGTCGCCGAACCGAATGCTCATGCAGCGGCGCGTCTGCGTTGATCCAGTGTGCGGTCGCCGCGCGGATCCCGAACCTTCTTGATCCCCGTATGGCGTCGGACGGCGCTGGCCGAATCGCCCGGTTTCATGTTCTCATGATCGGCGGAACGCCTGCAGCGGCCGACCGGACCCGTCGTCCAAGATCCAGAATGACCGGTCGGAGACCACTACGTCGGCGACAAGTGGTCCACACGGCCGTGACTGCGGGATCAGAAGGGTCTAGCTGCAGGAACGACGCACAGTCATCCCATTTACCAGCAGGCGCATCCCTGTACTTAAAGGGATGTCATAAAGGGATAGATCATGACAATCCATCCCTTATAGACGATCAACAAGTCTCTGACCTGCCGATCTATGTGCGCGCCCGAAGGGATTCGAACCCCTAACCTTCTGATCCGTAGTCAGATGCTCTATCCGTTGAGCTACGGGCGCATGTTCAGTTGTCAAGCGGAGGCTCCGGGATTTGAACCCGGGAGGGGTTGCCCCCAACCGCATTAGCAGTGCGGCGCCATAGACCAGACTAGGCGAAGCCTCCCGGGGCCCCAGGGCGCTCGGCGGTTAGCCTACAGGGGCGCTCGATCCTGCCGCAAAGGACCTCCTGCGAGGGTGCTGACCTGCGGTTAGCTGGGGAGGAAGGCCTTCAGGGAGTCCGGGTTCGCCAGGGCGTCTCGGCTCACGGCCAGCTCCGGTGGGGTGCCGGCCAGGATCTTCTTCACCGGGACCTCGCACTTCTTGCCGTTCAGGGTTCTCGGGATCTCGGCCACCTGGACGAACTTGTCCGGGACGTGCCTCGGCGACAGGGCGCTGCGGAGCGTGCTGCGGAGGTGGGGCACGAGGTCGTCCAGTGCGACACCCGACGCGAGGACCAGGAAGCACAGGAGCTCGCCCTCGGCGTTGCCCGACGTGTCGATCACCAGGGAGTCGACCACCTCGTCGAAGCCCTCCACCACGCGGTAGAACTCGCTCGTGCCCATGCGGACGCCGCCTCGGTTCAGGGTCGAGTCGGACCTTCCATAGATCACGGCCGAGCCTCGGTCGGTGATCCTGATCCAGTCGCCGTGGCGCCAGATGCCCGGGTACGGCTCGTAGTAGGCCTCGCGGAGCCGCGTACCGGAAGGGTCGTTCCACAGGTAGATCGGCATCGAGGGCATGGGCCGGGTGATCACCAGCTCCCCGACCTCCTCGACCAGCTCCTTGCCCTGCTCGTCGTACGCGGCGATCGCGGCGCCGAGCATGCGGCAGCTCAGCTCCCCCAGCCACACCGGGACGTCCGGCGCCGAGCCCACGAACGCCGCGCACAGGTCGGTGCCGCCCGAGATCGAGCAGATCTGGACCTCCGCGCCCACCTCGTCGGCGATCCACCGGAAACCCTCGGGGCTCAGCGGCGCACCGGTCGACCCCAGCGCCCGCAGCGCCGACAGGTCGTGCGACCGGCCGGGTGTCAGGTGCGCCTTGAGACACGACTGGACGTACGGCGCCGACGTCCCGAAGTACGTCACGCGATGACGCTCCGCCAGTCGCCACAGGGTGGACAGGTCCGGGTGCGCGGGGCTGCCGTCGTACATGACCACGGTCGAGCCGACCAGGAGGCCGGAGATGAGGAGGTTCCACATCATCCAGCCGGTGGTGGTGAACCAGAAGAACCGTTCCCCGGGACCGAAGTCGCAGTGCAGCGCCAGCGTCTTCAGGTGCTCCAGCACGATCCCGCCGTGCCCGTGCACGATGCCCTTCGGCAGGCCCGTGGTCCCCGACGAGTACAGCACCCACAGCGGGTGGTCGAACGGGACCGGGTCGAACGACAGCGCCGCACCCTCGTGCGCGGCCAGCAGGTTCGACCACGGGAGCGCGCCCTCGAGCGTCGCCTCGGCGGACAGGTAGTCGATCAGGACCGTGGCGCGCAGCGACGGGATCTCGTCGCGCAGCCGCTGCACCGTGGGGCGGACGTCGAACGCGCGGCCGTTGTACAGGTAACCGTCCACGGCGAACAGGACCACCGGCTCGATCTGGGTGAACCGGTCGGCGATGGCGCGCGCCCCGAAGTCCGGCGAGCACGAGGACCACGTCGCGCCGAGGCTCGCCGCCGCCAGGAACGCCACCAACGTCCGCGGCGTGTTCGGCGCCAGCGCGACCACCCGGTCCCCCTTGCGCACGCCCAGTTCCACGAGCGCCGCCCGCATCGCCGCCACCTGCCGGCGCAGCTCACCGTACGTGACCCGCTCGGACCGGCCGTCCTCGCGCTCGAAGAGGACGGCGAGGTCGTCGTCGGCCTTGCCCGGCCCGTCGGCCAGCGAGTGCTCCGCGTAGTTGAGCGTCGCGCCCGGGAACCACTCCGCACCCGGCATCGCGTCGTGCCCGAGCACCCGCGCGGGCGTCGAGTGGAACCGGACCTCCAGGAACTCGGCGAGCGCGCCCCAGAAGCCCTCGAGGTCGGTCGTCGACCACTCCCACAAGGCCGGGTAGTCCGGCACCTCCACACCGCGGTTCTCCCGCAACCACGCGCGGAACGCCGACATCCGGCTCGCCGCCACACGGTCCGGGTCCGGACGCCACAACAGCTCTGGGGTGGGGGTCATGACATCAGTTCATAGCCCATATCCCGGGACCTGGCCATGGTGGTCGCCCACACACCTCAGCCGCGAACCTCGGCCACCATCTCCTCCGCCATCCCCGTGAGGCGCGGCAGGTCGGCCGGCGTCACCGTGATCCACGACCCGTGCCGGCGCAGCGCGTAGCGGCCCTCGTCGGTGTCCAGCCAGCTGACCAGGCTCGGCGAGCGGTACCCGCGACCCGTGGCGCCGAGCTGACCGCCACCGCGGCGGCTGGTCAGGGCGGTGGCGAACACGCTCGCGTCCGCCGGGCGCAGGCCGGCCTCGTGCAGGACGCGGGCGAAGCCCGACACCCCGTCGAGGTCGCCCTCGGCGCACGCCCGCTCGTAGTCGGCGGCGCTCACGTTCGCCGGGCGGCCGGGACCCGCGGGCGACGCCGAGATCGAGCCGAGCAGCGACTCGGCGAGCGCGCTCGCCGACACGGCACCGAGCCGGACCTCGCCGTCGACCCGGGCGGCGACCGCGGCGCTCCGGTCGTCCGTGGCCGCGTAGCCGACCAGCGGCGAGCCGGACCCGACCACCCGCAGGTCGAGCGTGACGTCGCCGGCGGCGAGCGTGTGCAGGATGCCGGCGAGGTCGTCGGCCGGCTCGTGGACGGTGCCGAGGTCGCGGTCCGCCAGCGCGCGGGAGGCCTCCTCGGCCATCGTCGCGCGGGACTCGCGGGTCCGGCCGATGTGCGTGACCTCCAGTGCCGCCGGCGGCTCGCCCAGGCCCAGCGCGGTCCAGAGCAGGAAGAACTCCGTCGAGCTCAGCTGGATCCAACCCGACGCCGGGTCACGCACGGCGCCCGTCCTCGCCGATCACCGGGGGCGTCGTGTGCTGGTCGGTCACGCCCCAGATGTCCTCGTCCTCCTGGAGGTAGGACGAGCTCGTGCGCTCGGCGTCCTCGCCGCCGCGCGCGCCGCCGGCACCCATCGGCATCCCGGTGACGCCCGACTGGCCGGACCGGCCGGGGGCGGCGCTCGCCGCGGACTGCTTGGCCTGGGTGGCGGGCTCGGTGGTGCCGCCGACGCCCGACCCGGGAGCGGGTGGCGTGGCGGCGCGGGCGGACGGGCCGCCGGTGGTGCTGGCCGGCCCTCCGGGCGACCCACCGGGCGAGGCGCCCACCGGGCCGCGACCGCGGGTGCCCGGCGGGACCGGGACCGGCTGGGGCGGCTGCGGTGGGTTCGGCGGGTTGGGCGGTGGTGGCGGTTCGGGCGGTCCGGTGGTGATCCGCGCGCCGACCTGTGGCGGGCTGAACTGGGGCACCGTGCCGTACACCTCGCGCGAGGCCTCCTGGAACCGCTCCATCGTGCGCGCGGCCTGCGCGTGCAGCGCCTTCTCCTGGCCGACCGGTCCGGCCGGGTCGGCCGTGATGGTCGCCGCGCCGGTGAACTCACCGCTGGTGAACGCGCGCACGATGGGCGTCGGCTCAATGATCTGGAACGGCGGCGCGGGCATCTCGTCTCGGGCGGTGCTGGCGTTGTCGACCTCGATCGAGACGCAGCCGGAGACCTTGGTGGCGAGCGTGCCGGCGTCGGCGGCCCAATCGGTGAGGCTCGCGAGCGTGTCCCGCGCGAGGTCGGCGGCGTCGCCCTGCCACGCGGCCGCGGCGGCCTCGACGATCTTGGCGAGCTCGGTACCGAGGTCGCCAAGCTCGTCGCCGATCCGGGCCCACTGCGCGGCGACGGTCATCGCGTCGGACACATTGAGTCCACTGTGGACCATCTGGTACAGCTCGTGGTGCGAGTAGGTCATCCAGTCGACCGTGGCGTCCAGCGAGTCCGGGTCCGGCTCGGGCGGGAGCGGGTAGGGCGGCCAGCACCGGGGCGGGGTGGGCCAGGTGGGCGGGTAGCAACCGCCGGGTGCGATCGAGTTCATGATCACTCCCCCGTGTCGAGACGGCCGGACGCGCGGTGCAGCTCGTCGGTGGCCTGCTGGTCGGTGGTCTGGTAACGGGCCGCGGCGAGGCGGATGATCGACTCGACCGCGTCGAGCAGCTCGTGGAAGCGCCCGAGCACCGGCGTGACGCCGCCGTCCTCGCCGACGGCGACCGCGCGCAGCCGCTGGGACATGATCCGGCCGACCCAGTTGTCCCCGAACCGCAGCGGCGTGTCGAGGCTCGCGCCGTCCTTGACGAGGTCTGCCGCGCGGCGGCGCAGGTCCGCGAGCTGCCGCAGCATCGTCTCCGCGGCGGTGAGGTCGATGCGCAGGCCGCCCGTGGCCGCCTGGTCCCTGACCTCCTCGACCTTGCCGGCGACCGGCACGAGTGCGCCGCCCGCGGCGGCGCCGAACGCGGGTGAGAATCCTTCGGTCATCAGGTGGGCTCCCCCCAAATGTGACGGATCGACAACGTCTGACAGTACCGGCCCGAGTCGGCTACCTAAGGACGATCAGGTCGGACAGCCGCCGCTCGATGCGCGCCGTGTCCGCTGGTGCGATCGTGAGCCACTCGACCCGGTCAGGAGTCACCTCGACATGAGCAAGGTAGCGACCGGCCGCGGTGTCGAACCAGTTGACCACCGGCGTGCGGCTGCGGCGGCCCACCGGGTCCACGCGGTTCGCGGCGAGCTGGCCGCCGCCGTGCCGGGCGGACTCGACCAGCGTGATCACCGTGCGCAGATCGCGGCCGGTCACGCCGCCCGCCGTCAACGTGCGCTCCAGCCCGAGGTAGCCGGACTGCTGGTACTCGTCGATCGCGTCGTCGAACAGCCGGCGTGGCAGGCGCGCGGCGCCGCCCGGACCCGGCTTCTCGTCCGGTAGCAACGCGATCACCGCGGACACCACCTTGCCCTCGCGGACCGGGACCACCCGGATCTCCTCGTCGGTCTGCGCCGCGAGGACGCCCTCGACGCCACGGCTGGCGGCCAGCACCCGCACGTACTCGCCGACCGACAGCTGCCCGTCGACGGTGAGGGCGCCGCGCACGAGCAACGTCAGCATCTCCTCGAGCCGAGGCGAGAGCGTCGCGCCGTCGTGCAAACCCTTGGCCCGCAACGACTCCCGCACCTGTTCGCGCAGCATCGCGCGCTCGTCCATGGTCTTGCCGAACGATGCGACGTCGATGGGATACGGCGCCTCGCCGAGGCCGAGGTGCTCCCAGATGAAGTCGAACTCCAGGTGGGACAGGCTGGTCACGCCGCCAAGCATGCCTTAGCGGACCTCTGCTCAGCGCAGGTGGGCGTCGAACCAGTTGAGCATCCGGTGCCACGCCTCGAAGGCCCCGTCCGGGTGGATGTCGAACCGGTGGTCCGTGGCCGGGAACAGCACGATGTCACTCGCCATCTCGGAGCTGTTGGCGGCCTCGCGCAGCGTGGCGACCTCGTCGGCGAACTTGTCGCCGTAGAGCCCGAGCCACGGGCAGCGCAGCTCGGCGGCCACCTCGACCGGGGCCGGCAACCCGGGCGAGAGCGGCTGGAGGATCCCGCTGCCACCGGCCACCGACACGGCCGCGCCGATGCCCCGTCGCGCGGCGACGACGAGCGCCACCCCCGCGCCGACCTCGAAGCCGACCACGCCGATCCGGTCCGCCCCGATCCCGTGCTGTGCCAGCCAGCCGAACGCGATGTCGGTGTCGGCCAGCACCGAGTCACCGGACAGCGCGCTGACCCGGTCGGCCGCCAGCGCCTCGTCGATCTCGGAGGACCCGTCGGCACCGTGGTAGATGTGCGGCGCCACGACCAGCCAGCCCTCCGCGGCCAGGCCGTCGGCGAGGGCCCGGACCGTCTCGGTGATCCCGCGGGCCTCGTGCAGGACGACCAGGCCACCTCTGATGACCCCGGGAGGTTCGGCGATGGTCATCCGGAGCGCACGCCCGTCGACCAGCTGGACAGGTTCGGTACGGGTGCCTGACATTGCGATACCCAACCATGTAGAGGTGAACACACGTCAACGAATCCGACCCGAATGGAGTAATGGAGGCCGCGTGAGTAGGCCTCTTAGTCGAGCAGGAGCCGCACGACCGCCACCAGTCCGACGAGGACGATCAACGCGCGCAGCCACGCCGGCTTCAGCCGCCGGCCGTACCGCGCGCCGAGCTGGCCGCCGACGATCGCGCCGGCGGCGAGGACGAGGACCGCGGGCCAGGCCACCTCGGCGGCGAACACGAACACGATGCCGGACACCAGGTACGCGGTCGCGGTCAGCACGTTCTTCACCGCGTTGAGCCGCTGCAGGTGCTCGTCGATCGTGATGCCCATCAGCGAGAGCGTGATCACCCCTTGCGACGCGCCGAAGTAGCCGCCGTATACGCCGGTGGCGAAGATCCCGAGCACCAGCCAGGGGCCGCCGTGCGCGGGGCGGTTGCGGTGCCTGGCGAGGCGGCGGGCGATCCATGGCTGGAACGCCACGAGGATCACGGCGATCAGGATCAGCCCGGGCACGACCGTCTCGAACGAGTCGGACGGCAGGACGAGCAGCAGCACCGCGCCGGCGAGCGCGCCGATCGCGGTCGTCGTGGCGAGCCAGCGCACCCGGGTGCGCTGGCCGGCGAGCTCGCGCCGGTAGCCGAGCACGCCGGTGAGCGAGCCGGGCAGCAGCCCGATCCCGTTGGAGACGTTGGCGACCACGGGCGGGTAGCCGACCGCGAGCAGCATCGGGAACGACACCAGCGTGCCCGACCCGATGGCCGTGTTCATCGCGCCCGCGACCACGCCCGTGCCGGCGACGATGAGTCCTTCGAGGAACGTCACCGCGGCGCGAACACGCAGAACTCGTTGCCCTCCGGGTCGGCCAGCACGTCCCAGTCGAGGTCGTCGCCGCGGGCACGCACCAGGGTGGCGCCGAGCTCGACCAGGTCGTCCACGCTGCCGTACACGTCGAGGTGCATGCGGTTCTTGATCGTCTTGTGCTCGGGCACGGGCTGGACCCAGATCAGCGGCCCGTCACCGGCCCGGTCGACGATCGGGACGGGCCAGTCGAGCGGACGCACCCAGCCGTCCTCGGGCGGCTCGACCTCGTCCCTGCGCGCGTAGCCCATCGCGGCGCACCACCAGTCCGCCAGCTCGTGGTGGTCGTTCGCGTCGAGGACCAGATCCTTGAAGCGTGCTGCCATGCCGGCATCGTCGCACGTGGACGGGCACCGACACGGATTCCGCACGACGTGGCCGCCTCCCGTGGGTCGCGGACGGCAGCACGGGACCACCCCACGCGGCTCGACGGCACCACACGCCACCGCCGGCCGGCGCGAAGCGCTCGACCGAGCGAATCTCCGCCCACGGCCGAGCCACTCGACCGATGCGAAAGGCCGCCCACGGCCGAGCCGCTCAGTGATGCGAAATCCCGTCCGCAGCCGGCAAAAGCTCCCCCGCGCGCACGCGCGTGCCGAACGCAAGCACCGAAAGCCCCACCCTGTTCCCGGGGGCCACCCTCACGTGCCAGCCTACCGGCGCACCCCGACCAACGGCGGGATCCGGCCCGTGCTGTGGATGGTTCGGGGAGTTGTGGACAACTCAGTGGTGCGCCGGTTTCTCCAGCCAGCGGAACGGGCCGTCGGCGGGGCGGGCGGACTTCTCGTAGCCGGCGTGGTGGAACAGGGCCAGCGAGCGGGCGTTGTCCTCGTGCACGTTGGCCTGGATCGTGGCCGGGCCGTGGCGGGCGCGCAGCGCGGCCTCACCCATCATCAGCAGGCGCGACGACAGGCCCTTGCCGCGGTTCGGCGGCGCGACGGTGATGCTGACCTCCCACGTGCCGGGGCCGGTCCGGTCGAAGCGGACCGTCCCCACGGGATGGTCGGTCTCGACGACCAGAAGCAGGCGGTCCGGGTTCGCGAGCGACGCGTGCAGCCACGCGCGGTGCACGGGCTCGGCGACCGGCTGGTGACCCCGGGACCACGCGAGCGTCTCGGCGTCGTTGCGCCAGGCCAGCAGCAGCGCGGCGTCGGACTCGGTGGCCTCGCGGACGGTCAGCTCCGCGGCGTCGAGGATCCGGCCGGCGCCGCGGCCGTCCACCGTGCGCGCCGCGGCCGCACCC
>NZ_JBOHGB010000147.1:0-17805 GCF_050699935.1 Actinophytocola sp. | reverse complement strand
CGGCGCGGCCGGTCGGGCGCCGGCGTCCGACATCCCCGCGCCTCGGCGTGCGGGGTCCACGGCCCGCGCGCTGCCGTCGGCGATCACGTCCGGTGAGCAGTCGCGGCGGATCCGGCTACCGCGCGGGTTCACCCGGGACCAGCCGGCGCCATCCAAAACCCAGGGCCAGTCGTCAGCCGGACGCGTGACACTCATCCTGGCGTTACTCCTGGTGATGGTTGTGCTCGGTATCGTGGTGCTCGCGGGCTTCATCGACACGATCTCCTCGGTGTTCGACTGAGACGGCGAGCACTATTCAAAACACTCCGGATCAGCAGCTCCCGGGCACGCCGCGGGCCTGTTTTGAATAGTGCTCGAAGCACCCGAGCGGGAGCCGGGCTCGTTCACCCACTACGGTCCGACCATCCGAACACGCTCGTCCGGGCTACCCTGGGGCCGCGGGGATGCGTGGGGAAGGGGTGGCGGGTATCAGCGGGGGCGCGGAATTCGAGTCGAGTGTCGGCGCGGGGACGCCGACCCGGTCGAACGCGTCCATCACGCACCGTGCCCGCAGTGTGCTGGCGATCCGCGGCTTCCGCCGGCTCTGGGGAGTCACCTATCTGTGCAGCATCGGCGACTGGCTGTCACTGCTCGCACTGACCGGTCTCGTCACCAAGCTCACCGAGGGGTACCAGGCGCAGAGCTTCGCGTTCGCCGGCGTCGTGCTCACCCAGCTGCTGCCGGGCCTGCTCTTCGCGCCGCTCGGCGGACTGCTCGCGGACCGGTTCGACCGTCGCAAGATCATGATGCTCTGCGACATCGCCCGCTGCGCGCTGTTCATGTCGATCGCGATCGTGGGCTCGACCCTGTGGCTGTTCATCGGGAACTTCATGATCGGCTGCTGCGCGATGATGTGGATCCCGTCGAAGGACGCGGCGGTGCCCAACCTGCTGCGCCGGCCGGACCAGGTCGAGACCGCGAGCCAGCTCGGCATGGTGATGACCTACGGCCTCGCCGTGATCACCGGCGCCGGCCTGTACTCCGCGATCACCGGCATCACCACGAACCTCAACATCCAGCCCGACCCGGCCGGCCTCGGCATGGCCAAGATCATCCTCGTCATCAACGGCCTGCTGTACCTCGCCAGCGCGATCCTCGTGGCCACCCGGATCCCGGAGCTGTCGCTGCGGGACTCGACGCCGGTGCGCCAGGCCCGCAAGGAGCGCAAGGCGGAGGAGGACAAGCCCGGCTTCGTCGCGATGGTCCGGGACGCGGCCCGGTTCGTCCGCAGCACGCCGCTGGTGCGCGGGCTGCTGATCGGCATGCTCGGCGCGTTCGCCGCGGCCGGCGCGCTGATCGGATCGGCGAGCCCCTACGCGGACAGCCTGCGCGGTGGCGAGTCGACGTTCGGCCTGCTGTTCGTGGCGATGTTCATCGGGCTCGCGGCCGGCATGGCCGGCTCCCCGAAGCTCGCCCGGCGGCTGCCGCACAACCGGCTGTTCGGCATCGCGATCGTGCTCGCCGGCCTCGTGCTGTGCCTGGTCGCGCTGTCCCCGCACCTGGCCGTCTCGCTGATCACCGTGATGTTGGTCGGCGCGTGCGCCGGGGCGGCGTTCCTGACCGGCGTGACGATCATCGGCACCCAGATCGAGGACGTCATCCGCGGCCGCATCAACGCGATCTACCAGTCGCTGATGAAGATCATCCTGGCCGCCGCGATGGCGTTGACGCCGCTGCTGGTCGGCCTGGTCCACCCGCGCACGGTCATCGTGTGGGGCCGGGAGATGACGATCGACGGCACCCGCCCGGTGCTGCTGGCCGCGGGGCTGCTCGCCGCGCTGGTCGGCGTGATCGCCTACCGGCAGATGGACGACCGACGCACCGAGCCGATCCTCGCCGACCTGCTCGCCGCGATCCGCCGCAAGCCGCGGCGGTCCACCGGCCTGCTGGTCGCGGTGGAGGGCGACATCGTCGAGGACACCTCGTCCCAGGCGCGCCTGCTGGCCGACTGGCTGCGCCGGCCGGGCACCAAGGAGGTGCTGCTGGCGAGCGACCCGGCGCTGGACGACGACCGGCTGCGGTCGGTGCTGTCGAGCGCGCATCTCGCCGGGGCGCGGGCGCACGCGCTGGTCGCCGCGGCCGTGCGGGCCGACATCGTGGAGCGGCAGATCCGGCCGGCGCTGGACCGGGGCGCGCTGGTGGTCATGGAGCGGTTCGTGGACAGCCCGCTGGCGCACCTGTCGGCGGCCGCCGGGCTCGACCCGGCCGAGCTGGAGGGCCTGGCCGACTGGGCCACCGCGCGACTGCGGCCGGACGTCACGATCCTTCTGGACCGCGACCCGAGCACCCTGGCCGGTGCCGGCACCACCCAGCCGACCCAGCATCATTGGCACGTGCAGCGGGTGTTGACGGAGATGGCGTCGGCCGATCCGGACCGGTACGTGGTGGTGGACGCGGACGGCACGCCGGAGGAGGTGGCCGCGCGGGTGCGGGTCGCGGTGCAGACGGCGCTGGCCGGGCGGCGGCTCGCCAGCCTGGTGCCGGGCGACGGCCTCACCCCGGTTCACGCGGGGGAAAGCTCGTGACGGTCTGGGACCAGGTCGTCGGCCAGCCCGACGCGGTGTCCGTGCTGACCTCGTCGGCGGCCGTGGCGGCGTCGATGGTCGACGGCACGTTCACCGGCTCGGCTTCGGCGGTCGCGCACGCGTGGCTGTTCACCGGCCCGCCCGGTTCGGGCCGGTCGGTCGCGGCGCGCGCGTTCGCGGCGGCGCTGGAGTGCGAGACGGGTGCCGGGTGCGGTTCGTGCCGCGGCTGCCGGACCACGATGGCCGGCACGCACGCGGACGTGCACGTGGTGGTGCCCGAGGGGCTGTCGATCTCCGTGGCCGAGATGCGCGCGCTGGTCCAGATCGCCGCGCGGCGGCCGACCGGGGCGCGCTGGCAGGTCGTGATCATCACCGACGCGGACCGGCTGACCGAGGGCGCGGCGAACGCGCTGCTGAAGGCGGTGGAGGAGCCGCCGGAGCGGACGGTGTTCCTGTTGTGCGCGCCGTCGGACCACCCGGACGACGTTCCGGTGACGATTCGTTCGCGGTGCCGCCACCTCGGCCTGCGAACCCCGGCGGCGCCCGCGATCGCCGAGGTGCTGCGCGACCGCGACGGCATCCCGGCGGACATGGCGACCTGGGCGGCGTCGGTATGCGGCGGCCATGTGGGCCGGGCCCGCCGCCTGGCGACGGACGACGCGGCCCGCTCGCGGCGGGAGTCCGTGTTGCGGATCCCGCTGTCCCTGCGCCGCCTGCCGGACGTGTTCACCTGCGCGGACGACCTGGTGAAGTCGGCGGAGGCGGACGCCAGCGAGGTGAGCGGCGCCCGCGACGAGGCCGAGAAGGAGGCGCTCAAGACCGCAATGGGCCACGGCGGCACGGGAAAGGGCGCCGCCGCGGCGACCCGAGGCAGCGCCGCGGCGATCAAGGAGCTCGAGCGCCGCCAGAAGTCGAGAGCCACCAGAACCCAACGCGACGCGATCGACCTGGCACTGGTGGACCTGGCGGGCTTCTATCGAGACGTGCTGGTCGTGTCGAGCGTCGCCCCCGCAGCCCTGAACCACCCGGACCGCGAGCCGGACGCCCGCAAGGCCGCGGCCGTGTGGACCCCGGAGTCGACCCTGCGCCGCCTGGAAGCGGTCCTCGCGTGCCGCGAGGCGCTGGAGCTGAACGTGAAGCCCCGCATCGCGATCGAGGCCATGCTGACGACCCTGCACCACGGCTGACCTGTGGACAGTCCCCTCGAAACCGTCAGACCACCTGGCTAGGCTGAAATCAGGGGGCCCCCGCGAGGTTGTCCACAGGTCGGGCGACTGTCCACAGAGTCACGCTTGGCCGCCGGATTCGTCGCCCCTCGTCGGTAGGCTGGAAATCGGGGGCCGGAGGCCGCCGCCCCCGGCGACGGCCTCCGTTGCCGCGCTAGCCCGCCTCCCCGGAATTCAATGCGTCGGTCGCTTCCCAGCGAACGGTTGCGGATATCGGGTTGATTGTGGCTGGGTGCCGTCACGGTCCCCCGAGGTTCCGTTGGTCGGCACAAGACCTCACATGATGATCCACCAGACGGGCTCTAGTGCTCCGGCCGCTTCCTCGGCATCAACGGCAACCGGGGCTTGCGCCGAGTCCCGGCCGGCTTTCCTTGTGCGGCCTCGGGTTCGGCGTCCTCGGTGTCGGCCGGTTCGGTGTCGGCCCGGTCGGCATCCGACACGACCTCGGTCTCGTCGTCGACGACAGGCGTGCTCTCCGCATCGGTGGCCGGCGGTTCGGCCGCCTCCGCTTCGGCCGACTCGGTTCCAGCCGCCTCGGCACCGACAGCGTCGGCGTCAGCTGATTCGGCGTCGGCTGGCGGCGCCTCGACAGCCTCGGCGTCGGGCACCTCCGCGCCAGGCGCCTCGTCGGGGGCGGTCGCGTCGTCCGGTTCCGGGCGTGGCGGGCCGACCGGTGTCCCACCCGCAGCCGCGTACCGCCGCCGCGTCGTGCCCGGAACCGCCGCGACCAGCACCACGCCGATCAGCAGCATCGCCGTGCCCGTCCAGAACATCGGGATCGTCTTGTACGCCATCGTCGTGTACGCCAGGCCCGGCGGCTGCATGCCCTGCGGCGACGGCGCGGGCGGCGGGGCCGGCTCGCCCGATGGCCGCGTGCAGACCACCCCGCCCGCCGGGGCGTACGCCCGCGCCACCTGCTCGCCCAGCGAAACCTGCGCCAGCGCCGAGGGCAGGTTCGGCAGGCCCAGCGCCGCGGTCGGCAGCACCTGCAGGTCCAGCATCCGCGCGGTCGCACCCAGCTGGTAGCCCTTGAACGGGTCGGTCATCGCCGCGCCGCGCTCGTCCAGCTGCGCCACGCCGATCCGCAGCACGCCCAGGTCCAGCTTCCGCAGCGTGTCCGTGACCGGCTGGCCGTTCGCCAGCAGACCGCCGATGACCGGCAGGTCCTTCGCGCCCGGCACCCCCGGCAGCGGCAGGCCGATCGGGACGTCGAGCGTCGGGTGCGCCGCGTCCAGGCCGCCCAGCCGCCTGCCGCCCTGCCACACCTCCAGCACGGGCGCGGTGTACTCGACCGTCGACGTCTTCGGGTCGCCGGTCGAGGTGACCCGCAGCGTCGGCTGGCTCACCACCCGGACCTCGATCGCGAACGGCGTACCCGCGAGCAGCGCCAGCTTCGCGACCCGCAGCGTGGACGTCGACTCGACGGCCTTGTTCTTCGAGCCGGGGATGTCGACGAGCCGGACCGTCGACCGCGCGGACAGCGTGTTCGGCAGGCTCACCAGCGAGCCCTCCGCACCCGTGTCCGAGCCGCCGGACAGCACGCCGCCGAGCGTGCTCAGCGGGCCGGCGAGCCGACGCAGACCGTCGACGACGGCCTGGTCCTGCCGGGCGGTCAGGTTGGGCGCGTCGAACACGCCCGACAGATCGGTGACGTCCGGCAGGGTCGGGATCGCGTTGACCAGCGAGAGGCTGCCGACCTCGGTGGACGCGTCGGAGATCGTGTCCACGCACGGGCCGAGCTCCTCGTCCCACTGTGCGTGCACCTGACCGTGCAGGCCCCGCGCGGTGATCAACGCGTCGAGCGGGGTGGACGGCAGGGCGAGTCCGCTGTGCACCGGCTGCGGATTGTTCGGCGGCGCGGTCTGTGCGAGCGCACCCGGGGCCTGTGGGCGCGCGCCCTGGATGGCGGCGCCACCGGGCGCTGCCTCGGCGATCGCGCGCTCGAACGCGAGGTAGGACTCGGAGTTCGCCTGCGCGGTGGCCAGCCCGAAGCCCAGCTCGGCGGCGGGCTGCTCGGGCAGCTTGTCGGAGGCCTCCGGTTGGATGGTCCTGGTGGGCGCCGAGTTGGGCAGGATCCGCACGACACCGAGCCCCGTGCCCGCGTCCCCGACGGCGTGCGCGGTGGGTGCCGGCCCGTTCGGCGCGGACATGGGCGGGGCGTCGGGGTTCGTCGGGGTCGGCACGGGCGTGGTCACCGGCTGCGCGGCCGCCGGCGCGGCGCAGAGCGCAAGCACCACGGCCACCAGCGGCAGGGCCGCGGTGACGGCAAAGCGTCCGCGCATCGGCCGGCGCCTCCTCGCATGCGTCAGGGTCCCCGACCTGTGTACGCCTCCCTTAACGACGGCGGTGGCGTGCAGGTGACGCGGCGACGCCAGCTACACTGGACGCGCTTCGCCGCCTTAGCTCAGTCGGCCAGAGCGGCTCACTCGTAATGAGCAGGTCGTCGGTTCGATTCCGACAGGCGGCTCCAGGTCAGAGGCCTGATGGCCCCAGATCCGCCCCGTTCGTGGGGCCGGATCTGGGGCCAGAAGTTTGATCACACCACGGCAAGGACGGCGCCGCGTCGGTCTGCCCCGCATGGCTCTGCCACCGGGCCGAGGGGACCGACCGGAGCGCGGGGTCGCGTTCGGCTACCTGGTCAACCAGATGCCGCCCGGCGGGGTGGCCGACCCGCGGTCGTCGGCGCTGATCTAGGCGGTGTTCGTGGCCGCCTGACCTACGGTGTGGACATGCCGCTGTTCGCCTTCGAGGGCACGAGCCCGACGGTCCACCCGGACGCGTGGATCGCGCCGACCGCGACGCTGGTCGGCGACGTGACGGTCGAGGCGGACGCCTCGGTCTGGTACGGCGCCGTGCTGCGTGCCGACTTCGGCGCGATCGTCGTCCGAGCGGGCGCGAACGTGCAGGACAACTCCGTGATCCATGTGGGGGACGGGACGTGCGAGGTCGGGCCGGGTGCGACCGTCGGGCACCTGTGCATGGTGCACCACTGCACGATCGGCGCGCAGGCGGTGATCGGCAACGGCGCCACCGTTCTGGACGGCGCGGTGATCGGTGCCCGCGCGCTGGTGGCGGCCGGCTCGACCGTCACCCCCGGCTCGTCGGTTCCACCGGAGACGGTGGCGTTCGGCTCGCCGGCCACGCGGTTCGCGCCGCTGCTCGGAGACGCGAAGGCGTGGGTGGACGGCAACCCGAAGATCTACCAGGATCTCGCCCGCCGCCACCGCGCCGGCATCACCCCGGCGTCGTGAAGGAGACGATCGTGCTGATCCGGACGAAGCCGTGCTTCTCCAGGATCGGCCGGCTGGTCGGCTGCGCGTCGATGCGCAGGTAGCTGAAGCCCCGCTCGGCGGCCAGCCGGGCGCGGAAGCCGACCATCGCGCGGTAGATGCCGCGCCGGCGCCACTCCGGCAGCGTGCCGCCACCCCAGAGGCTCGCGAAGTCGGTGCCAGCGTGGAAGTCCACCCGCGACGCGCACACCGGGGTCCCGCCGGCCATCGCGAGCACGATGGCGAGCGCGTCCGGGTCCCTGGCCAACCGCTCGCGCAGGCCGGCGATCCCCGGCCCGAAGTCACCGCCGAAGACCTCCTCGTGCTTTGGCCAGCCGCAGACCGGCTTCGTCGGTGGCCGCGCGGAGCTCGACGCCCTCGGGCGCGGGCAGGTCGGTCGGGAGGTCCGCGACGTCGGCGACCATCAGGGCCTCCTCCTCGCCGGGCTGGAGCCCCGCCGCGCGCGGCCGGTCGGGCAGGTCGTCCGGCTTTTGTCGTAGGCGTAGTACTTCCACTCGAACGAGCGGCCCATGCCGCTGAAGTACGCGACCTGCTCGGCGATCGTCGCGTCGGCCGTCGACGAGTCGAGGTCCGACCAGTCGATGCCGGTCCAGCCGTCCGCAAAGGACTGACGCAGCGGATCACGTTGCCGGCCCGTTGGAGGCGGCCGGCGCCGAGGCCCGGCCGGACGGTGTTGCGCAGCTGCTCCTCGAGCGCCGCCAGCACGGCCGTACGGTCCGTCTGGAAGTTCAGCACACCGCGGCATGCGGTTTACCGGTGCGCGGCGACGAGCACATGCGGGGTGGCTCCGAGCGTCGACGGCTCGCGCTCGGTGCGTGCGGCCAGCTCGAGCACCAGCGCCCGATCATCCGGATCGGACAGTCGTCGCGCGATGTCGGGCATCCAGTGCGTCATGCCCTCCACGGCGTAGAGGTCGTCGAGGTGCAGGCCGGCGTCGGCGACCTCGTCGGGCAGCTCCGCCGGGCGGTGGAAGTAGACCGTGGTGAAGCCGTCGGCGAGGTGCACGGTGTCGCGCCGGATGCCGGTCGCGAGGTCGGTGCGCATCAGGTCGACGAACTCCGGGTAGTCCGCCATCCCGTTGAGGAGCGTCTCGTACATCGACGCGAAGCGGCTGATCGTCGCGGCCAGCACGACACCGCCGGGCCGGACGACGCGGCGCGCCTCGGCGAACGCGCGGACCCGGTCGGAGCGGTCCAGCAGATGGTATAGCGGGCCGAACACGAGGACGGCGTCCCAGCTCGCGTCGGCCTCGGGCAGCTCGCGTGCGTCTGCTTCGTCGGCCGCGATTCCCTTGCCCCGCACGGACTCGACGTGCAGCGGCACCGGATCGACGACCTTCACGCGATGGCCGCGCCCGGCGAGCCAGGTCGCGTAGACGCCGAACGCGCCGCCGACGTCGAGCACGGACGCGGGCGGGGCGGGTAGCAGGCGGTCGAGCAACACCTTGGTACGCAACAGTTCCAGCGTCCCGTCCAGCCGGTTCCGCTCGCCGCCGCGGTCGTAGTAGGTGCGGATGTCCCGATCCAGCATGCCCTCAAACGGTAGCGACCGGGCGGGCAAATCGCGGTTGAGTTCTACGTAACGTCAATCCTTAGCCTCGCGCCATGCCACCGAAGAAGACGTTCCGGGTCACGATCGAGATGCCCGCGGGCGACGCGCCGATGATGGACCTGGGCAAGATGCTCGGCCAGAGCGGGGTGAACCTGGTCGAGGTCAAGCGCGCCTACGACGCGGCGACCGCCACCCAGCGCGGTGACCTGGTGCCCGCGGTGATCACCGTGTTCGAGGACCGGACGTTCGAGCTGCGGCTGAAGACGCCGCCGACGTCGTTCCTCATCAAGAAGGCGTTGGGCGGCAAGGGTTCCGCAGCACCGGGCCACGACGGCGCCGGCCGGCTGACCCGCGCCGAGCTGCGGGCCGTGGCCGAACGCAAGCTCCCCGACCTGAACACAACGGACATCGAGGCGGCGATGCGCATCATCACGGGCACGGCTCGCTCGATGGGAGTATCCATAGTGGACTAAATCGCGGTCGTCCCGGCTCATGCCGGACGCTCACGCATCCCGGCCGAGCCGCTGCCCGGAATGCCACTGCCCGACACGCGCTGCTGCTGGAGGTGCTGCGCTGGGCGAGTTCGCCGGGCGCGCCGCGGCCGGACATGCGTCGCTGGACGGGCTGTGCCCGGGCGTTGCCGGGCGCAGAGGGTCGGGCAAGGCGTTGTCGGGCAAGGCGCCGACCGCTGCTTGGCCCAATTCGCGATGCTCGCGTCGCCCGGCACCGGTGAGCCATCGCCCACACCACAAGCTGTCCACAACCCGCCAACCTGTCCACAGCCCAAGCCACACAAGCCTTTCCCGTCACCCCGGCCAGTAGACTGGCGTGGTGGGGTGGCCCCCGGTGAGGGTGGGGGCCGCCATCCACGGGGCGGCGATCCACGGGGCGGACTCGGTGTCGAGGGGGGTCGGGTTCGTGTCGTGTGCGCCATTCGGCGCGCGGTCTCGGTCAGGGGTGCCGTCCGGCGGCGTCCTGGCCTGCCGGTGGTTTGCGGGCCAGGAGGAAGGCCTGCGGGGTCCGTTCCGGGAAGGCGCTGTCCTCGTCCGGTGCGCGCACCATCCGCGCGCGCTCCACGAACCCCGCCGCCCCGAGCAGCCCGGCCACCCGGTCCGGCTGCCGGCGGTGGAAGTCGAGCGAGACCTCATGGCCGCCCGCGTTCGTGAGGTGCAGCGGCGCGTCCCCCACCTGGAACGCGAGCTGCAGGTACCCGCCGGGCGCGAGCACCCGCTGGAACTCCGCGAACACGGCCGGCAGCTCCGGGTCCGGAACGTGGATGATCGAGTACCACGCCAGGACACCGCCGAGCGAGGCGTCCTCTAGGTCCAGCGCCAGCATCGAGCCGACCTCGAACCGCAACCCCGGGTACGCCCGCCGGGCGACCTCGACCACCCGCGGTGACAGGTCGATGCCGAACACCGGGACCCCGAGCCCGTCCAGGTGCGCGGTCATCCGCCCGGCGCCGCATCCGATGTCGGCGACCGGGCCGGTGACGAGCTCCGCGAAGCCGGCGAGTACCGCACGGTCCAGCGGTTTCGCGGCCAGCTCGGTGCGGATCCAGCCGGCGTAGTCGTCGGCCGTCGCGTCGTAGGACGCGCGGGTGCGCCGCAGGAAGTCCGGTTCCGTCACGACCGGCACGCTAGCGCGTAGCTTGCCCCGTATGACGTCCTGCTTCGTGTGCGCCAAGCACCGGGACCCGGACCTGCTGCCGGTCGGCGCGGATGACCTCGTCGTCGTCACTCACGTGTCGCCCGACTCGCCCGGCAGGGAAGGCGGTCCGGTCTACCTCGGCCACCTCGTCGTCGAACCGCGCCGGCACGCTCCCGAGCTCGCGGACCTGACCGACCTCGAGGCCGCCGCGGTCGGGACCTGGGCCGCGCGCGCCAGCCGGGCGCTGCGCGACGCCGGCGCCGAGCACGTCTACGCCGCGGTGATCGGGCACCACGTCAACCACCTGCACCAGCGCCTCATCCCGCGCTACCCGGGCACGCCCCGCGAGTACTGGTGGCCACCGCGGATGGACGAGTGGCCGCGGGCCCGGCTCGGCGGGCACGAGGAGGTCTCCCGGGTCGTGCACGACCTGCGGGCACGTCTGGAGCGGGGTGGCCGATAGTGTGCTGTCGTCGAGCCCGACGACAGCGTTTGATGGAGGCACCCACATGCACCAGCCGGCGATCCCGCACCTGGCCGCGGCCGACCCGGAGCTCGCGGAGCTCGTCGAGGGCGAGGCGAGGCGCCAGTTCGAGAAGGTACGGCTGATCGCGTCGGAGAACTACGTGTCGACCGCTGTCCTCGAGGCGACGGGCACGGTGCTGACGAACAAGTACTCGGAGGGCTACGCCGGCAAGCGGTACTACGAGGGCCAGCAGTTCATCGACCGGGTCGAGACGCTCGCGGTGCAGCGGGCGAAGGCCGTGTTCGGCGTCGACCACGCGAACGTGCAGCCCTACTCCGGCTCGCCCGCGAACCTGGCGGTTTACCTGGCGCTCGCGAAGCCCGGCGACACGGTGATGGGCATGGCGCTGCCGGCCGGCGGCCACCTGACGCACGGCTGGAGCGTGTCCGCGACCGGCAAGTGGTTCCGCGCGGTGCAGTACGGCGTGCGCAAGGACACCGGTCGGGTCGACATGGACGAGGTGCGCGAGCTGGCGCTGGCGGAGCGCCCGAAGCTGATCTTCTGCGGCGGGACGGCCATTCCGCGCACCATCGACTTCCCGGCGTTCGCGGAGATCGCCCGCGAGGTCGGCGCCGTGCTGGTCGCGGACATCGCGCACATCGCGGGCCTGGTGGCGGGCGGCGCGCACCCGTCTCCGGTGGGCCACGCGCAGATCATCTCGACGACGACGCACAAGACCCTCCGCGGCCCGCGCGGCGCGATGCTGATGTCCGACGCGGAGCACGCGAAGGCGTTGGACAAGGCGGTCTTCCCCGGTTTGCAGGGCGGCCCGCACAACCACACGACGGCGGCGATCGCGGTGGCCCTGGCCGAGGCGGCGCAGCCGGCGTTCCGCGACTACGCGGCCGGCATCGTTGCCAACGCGGCGGCCCTGGCGGAGGCGCTGTCGGAGCGCGGTTTCGACCTCGTGTCCGGCGGGACTGACAACCACCTGATCCTGGCCGACCTGACGAACAAGGGAATCGGCGGCAAGCCGGCTGCGCAGGCGCTCGACCGGGCGGGCATCGAGCTGAACTACAACACGGTGCCCTTCGACCCCCGCAAGCCGTTCGACCCGTCGGGCATCCGCCTCGGCACAGCCGCGATCACCACCCGCGGTCTGGGCGTGGCGCAGATGCCGCAAGTGGCGGAGTGGATGGACCGCACGATAACGGCCGCGAACCAGGCTGACGAAACCACGATCGGCAAGATCGCGACGGAGGTCGCGGAACTCCTGTCCGCCTACTCGATGCCAGGCTGGAACTGACCTGTCCACAACCGCCGAGGTTGTCCACACCCGACCGCGGTCCCCGCTCGATGTCAGCCCACACCGGTAGACTGGCACGTGAGGGTGGCCCCCGGGATAGGGTGGGGCTTTCGTTTCTCGCGTTCTGCACGCGCGTGCGCGCGACCCGTTCGCCCGCGTGCTGGCTATGCCACTGTCACCTGACGACCCGCGGCACGGACGCCCGGCTCTCGTTGTGTGAGCGGTCCAGCGCGGTCATCACGTACGTGTACCGGTCAGCTGCGGCCGTGTCGTCCACAAAGGACTGCAGTGCGCCGGAGGTGGCACGAACCGTGCCGACCAGGTGGCGACCGTCCACGAGCGCGCATGGCGTGTAGTCGCCCGGAACCCGGTACACGGCATAGGAATCCGACCGCCGGTCCGTGCCCGCCCACGTCAGCTCGACGCCGTCGGCGGTCCGCCGCGCCGACGCGATCGCCGGGGGCCGCGGCCCGGGACCCGCGAGCCGGCCCGCGGTCGGCACCAGCGCCGGCTGTCCGTAGTGGTCCCGCTTCACGATCGACATGTGCTCGAGCCTGTTCGCCCGCACCTGCACGGCGGAGAAGTAGATGTCCCCGCGCACCTGCGGGTGGGACTTGTTGAACGTGAGGTGCTTGCTCATCTCGTTCGGGTCGTGCCACGGCGGTCCCTGCGCCGGGTCGGCCACCTTGTAGTTGGCCTGTCCTATGTAGAGCGACACGTCGGTGCCGTCGACCACGCCCGACCACCATGGCACGAGCTTCGCGTAGTCGGCCACCGTGAACCCGATGTTCCAGTACACCTGCGGCACGATGTAGTCGATCCACTCCTCGCGCACCCATTTGCGCGTGTCCGCGTAGAGGTCGTCGTAGGTCTGCACGCCGCCCTGCGTCGGCGACCCCTCCGGGTCCGTCGACGAGTTGCGCCAGATCGCGAACGGGCTGACGCCGAAGGTCATCGACGGCTTCTCCGCGCGGATCGCGCTGGAGAGCCTCGAGATCAGCGTGTCGATGTTGTGCCGCCGCCAGTCCTCGATGTTGTCGAAGTCGCCGCCGTGCTCGGCGTAGGTGTCGGCGTCGTCGAAGGTCTCGCCGGCCACCGGGTACGGATAGAAGTAGTCGTCGAAGTGCACGGCGTCCATGTCGTAGCGGCGCACCGCGTCCATGATCGCGTCGATCGTGAACTGCTGGACCTCCGGCAGGCCCGGGTCGTAGTACAGCTTGCCGCCGTATGGGATCACCCAGTCCGGGTGCACGCGCGCGGGATGCGTCGGCACGAGCGCGTCGATGTTCGTGTCCATCGAGATCCGGTACGGGTTGAACCAGCCGTGGAACTCCAGGTTCCGCTTGTGCGCCTCGGCCACGGCGAACGCCAGCGGGTCGTAGCCCGGGTCCTGGCCCTGCTGCCCGGACAGCCATACCGACCACGGCTCGAAGGGCGACGGCCAGAACGCGTCGGCCGTCGGCCGGACCTGGACCACGACCGAGTTCAGCCCCAGCTCCACCGCCTCGTCGTACCAGCGGAGCAACTCGGCCTTCTGCTCCTCGGCCGACAGGCCCTGGCGCGATGGCCAGTCGATGTTGGTCACGCTCGCGATCCACTCGGCGCGCAGCTGCTGCTTCGGCGTCGCCGGGTCGGGTGCCGGGCAGTCGGTCGTGCCGGCGGCTTGGTCGGGCTCGGCCGCGGCGGCGGTCGGGACGGTCAGCAGGGCACCGGCGACGACGACGGCGCCGAGAAGGCGACGGAGGCGCATCCGAGCAGTTTGTCGCCTCCCGGCCACGCTGTAAACCGTGGAGACCTAACGAGTTAGCTGCAGTTCGTCTGAATAGTTCACGCCACGATCTCCGGGTGGTATGTCCGCTTGCTGGTGTTTGTGCAGGTCAGCGAGCGTATCGTGGGATTCGGCTCACAGGGGAACTCGGTTGCGACCGTGCCGCGTCCGGGCGCATGCTTGTATCGAGCAACTAATTGGATGATGCAAGCAACAGGAGTGAGCGGTCGTGGTCGCACCCGGATCGAACGCACTGGGCGCCGAGTTGACCGACTGGGAGATCGAGTGCGGCCACCGGTTGGCCGGGGCGATGTTCGGTCTCGGCAAGCAGCAGGCGAGTCTGGGCCAGCGGATGAGCCGGTCGGGGGTGGACCGCTCGACGATCCTGCTGCTCAAGGCCCTGGTCGTGCAGGGACCCAGCCGGTCGAACGAGCTCGCCACCGCGGTGCACTCCGATCCGTCGACGGTCTCGCGCCAGGTCGCGGCACTGGTCCGCGACGGCCTCGTGGAGCGCCGAGCCGATCCGGAGGACGGCCGGGCGAGCGTGCTCGTCGCGACCGACCGCGGGCTGGCCCTGCTCGAGGAACAGCGCAGGCGCCTCGGACTCGCGCTGGCACGGGTGGTCCGGCAGTGGGAGCCCGAGGACGTGTCCCAGTTCCTGGAGTTGCTCGAGCGTTTCGTCGCGGACCACGAACGCGCACTGCCGATGTTGATCAACGAATGCGCCAAGGCGCGTTCCGAAGGGGTGAACTGATGGCTGAACCGGCCTCGCGCGCCGAGGCTGAAGCACCGTCCACGGGGGGACGGGACGCACTCACGCACCGCCAGATCATGACTGTGCTCGCCGGGCTCATGCTCGGCATGCTGCTGGCCGCGCTCGACATGACGATCATGGCGTCGGCCACGAAGACCATCGCCGACCAGCTACACGGCCAGACCATCCAGGCGTGGGTGACGACCTCGTACCTGATCACGTCGACGATCTCCACACCGCTGTACGGCAAGCTGTCCGACATCCTCGGGCGCAAGCCGATGTACCTGGCCGCGATCACGCTGTTCCTCACCGGCTCGGTGCTGTCCGGCGTCGCGAACTCCATGTACGAGCTGGCCGCGTTCCGCGCGGTGCAGGGGCTCGGTGCCGGCGGGCTGATGTCGCTGGCGCTCGCGATCATCGCGGACATGGTGTCGCCGCGGGAACGCAGCCGCTACCAGGGCTACTTCATGGGAGTCTGGGGCGTCTCCAGCGTCGCCGGCCCGGTCGTGGGCGGCTTCTTCGCCGGGGCCGGCACCTTCGCCGGGATCGACGGGTGGCGCTGGGTGTTCCTGGTGAACGTGCCGATCGGCATCGTCGCGCTGATCGTCGTCGCGAAGTTCCTGAACGTGCCGCACCGGCGGGTCGACCACCGCGTCGACTACTGGGGTGCCGGCGCGCTCGCGGTCGCGCTCGTGCCGCTGCTGATCGTGGCCGAGCAGGGTCGCGAGTGGGGCTGGGGCTCGGGCCGGTCGCTGCTGATGTACGTGGTCGGCGCGGCCGGTGTCGTCGCGTTCGTGCTCGTGGAGCGGATCATGGGCGACGAGGCCCTGCTGCCGATGCGGTTGTTCCGCCGGTCGGTGTTCTCGCTCACCAACATGATCAACTTCGTGATGGGCCTCGGGATGTTCGGCCTGATGATGTCGCTCCCGCTGTACCTGCAGATCGTCAAGGGCGCGACCCCGACCGAGTCGGGCCTGCTGACCCTGCCGATGACCGCGGGCATCCTGGTCGCGTCCATGGGCAGCGGCATCGTGATCTCCAGGACCGGGCGGTACAAACGCTTCCCAGTCATGGGGCTCGCGATCGTCTCGGCCGCGATGTTCCTGTTCGCGCAGATCGGCGTGGACACCCCGCTGTGGCAGACGATGATCGTGATGGCGGTCGCGGGTGCCGGTCTGGGCCTGTGCATGCAGACCCTGATCCTGGCGATCCAGAACGACGTGCCGGCCCGGGACATGGGCGTGGCCACCTCGTCGGCGACGTTCTTCCGGTCGATCGGCGGCACGGTCGGCACCGCGGTGTTCCTGTCCATCCTGTTCACCGTGACCCTGGACAACCTGCCGGCCCCTGCCGGCGCCGGCGGTGCCGTCGACCTGAACGACACGTCGTTCCTGGCGACGCTGCCACCCGCGCAGGCACGGCCGATCCTGGATGCCTTCTCGGCCGGCATCGACACGGTGTACCTGGTCGGCGGGTTCGTGATGCTGGTGGCGTTCGTGCTGATCTGGTTCCTCAAGGAGGTTCCGCTGTCCGACAAGTCCGGCATCCAGCGGGCCGCAGACGACGAGGCGGCCGCGGCTCCGGCGACGGTGCGCTGACGAACCGCGTTCGGTTGACCGGGGGAGGTGAAGGCCCCGCGCGTCTCCGGACGCGCGGGGCCCGCCGTGTTCAGTGGTGTACGCCGGTGTCCTGGAGTCGTTGGTAGGAACGGATGATCTCCGCCTCGGCCTCGGTGCGGCCGACCCAGGTGGCGCCCTCGACGCTCTTGCCGGGCTCGAGATCCTTGTACACCTCGAAGAAGTGCTGGATCTCCAGGCGGTGGTACTCGGCGAGGTGATGGATGTCGCGCAGGTGCTCCGTGCGCGGGTCCTCGGCCGGCACGCAGAGGACCTTGTCGTCGCCGCCCTTCTCGTCGGTCATGCGAAACATGCCGATTGCGCGCGACTTGATCAGGCAGCCCGGGAAGGTCGGCTCCTGGACCAGCACGAGGGCGTCGAGCGGGTCGCCGTCCTCGCCGAGCGTGTTCTCGACGAAGCCGTAGTCGGCGGGGTACTGGGTGGCGGTGAACAGGGTCCGGTCGAGCCGGATGCGCCCGGTCTCGTGGTCCATCTCGTACTTGTTGCGCTCCCCTTTGGGGATCTCGATGGTGACGTCGAACTCCACCGCTGCCCTCACTTCACTCAGATCCTCCGGCTACGCCCATTAGTCTGAACCACCGCGAGGACGAGGACCGGGAGGGCACGTGCCGCATCCAGGGGACAAGGACAGGCCCACATCCGAGGGCGAGGACACGTCTGTCGCGGGCTCGACCCCGAACCACCCGGCCACGACCTGGCCGGTGGCCGAACTGGCGCAGGGTGAGCCGAGCCGCCCCCTCCCGAGACCGGCCGTGCGGCAGTCCGGGTCCACCTCCGAACTCGACTCACCCGCCGAGCGGACCACCTCCACGCCACCCGCCCCCTCGCCTCCGTCTTCCGCGAGTGGCGGGTCATCAGGTGCCGCCTCGCCAGAGGGCGCTGCCGCATCAACCGCGTCCAGCGGGTCTGCCGGGCCTTCGGACGGCACCTCCGCGAAGTCCGCCAACGACGCGGTCACCAAGCAGTCGGATGGCACGGCGGGGCCCACCACCAACGCGACGGGCAAGCCATCGAAGGCGACCGAGACGGCGTCGCCGACCAAGCCGGTGTCCGGTGCACCCGCCAAGCCGGCCGCGGAGGCGCCGGCCAAGTCCGCGAGGTCCGGGACGGAGTCACCAACCAAGCCATCGGACGGCGCGGCCGCGCAGCCGGTCACGGAGCCGCCGGCCAAGTCCGCGAAGCCACCCGCGGACCCGCCGACCGAGTCGGTCACGGCCGCGGCTACGGAGTCGCCCACCGAGCCACCCGGGGCCCGGTCCACGAGGCCCACGACCGAACCGCGGTCCAAGTCGCAGCCCGCGAAGGCGGCCGCGAAGCCGCCGGAGACCGAACCGCGCGCCGAATCGTCCGCGACACCGTCCGCGCGGCCGACGGAGTCGCCCAGCGATCAGCGGGCGAGCTCGCCGGCACGGTCCCCAGAGGCGCCGACGCCGAGTCGCACCGCGCCAACGCCCGCGCCCCCGAAGCCGCCCGCGCCCCCGAAGCCGGCGGCGCCCGCGAAACCCGCCGAGTCGCCGGCCGGGGCGCAGCAAGCCACACCCTCGAGGCAAGCGGAATCCGACGCCCGGCCGACCGAGAAGCCGGCGGGCACCC